>JBEBJW010001299.1:0-2549 GCA_040079715.1 Myxococcota bacterium
GATCAAGGTCCTGTACGACACCTCGCTCGACGCGGGGGGCGCATTGTTCGACGTGAGCGGCGGCGCAGCCGGCAGCGGCTTCCCGTCGGGCCACGCGGCGGATCCGGGCACGGTGTTCACCGGGTGGTCGGCGTACCCGTGACGTTCGGGCCGCCGGGTCCTCCGCCGCGGGCCCGCGAGGCCGTCGTGGGGCTCGGATGATCCGCCCGAATCCAGGTCGCACCTGGAGATCTGCTCGAGCGCCACCGGCGCGCGCAACTTTTCTTGCGGTGTGCGCGCAGGTGAACCGCGCTGGAGGCGATGGGGGAATCCGATGCGCGCGCTGCGCTCGTCGACGCCGGTGTCGGACCTGGCACGGCGTCTGCAGTGGCGCGGACGAGACCAGGGGTGCGACGTGTGGTGGTTCGCGACAGAAGCCAGCGCCGACGAGTGCGTGGAGATGCTCGCCCGAGACCTGAACTGCAACGCCGTGGACGCGGTGAACGAGCGGCCGGTCGATCTGACCGATCCAGCGTGCGCGTCGAACGTCGACCCGACGACGGGGGCGCCGTTCCCGACCGCGGACGGGTACTACGACTACGCGGGGTACGGCTGTTCCGTCCCGGTCCTGCCGTTCGACGTCGACCAGGACGGGTTCTCGAGCGGCACCGTCTCGCTGCCGGCGGGGGCGCCGTACCCCGACGTGGTCGCGACGCTCGACTGCGACAACTGCCCCGAGATCGAGAATCCGGCGCAGGAGGACTTCGACTGCGACGACGTCGGTGACCCGTGCGACAACTGTGGCAGCGTCCCGAACCACGACCAGGCCGATCCGGACGGCGACGCGCTCGGCTCGGCCTGCGACGTGTGCCCGTTCGTGGCCGATCCCGACCAGGTCGACTCGGATGGCGACGGCGTCGGCGAGCGGTGCGACGTGTGCCCCGTCGTGTTCGACCCCGAGCAGGCGGACGCCGATCTGGACGGGATCGGCGACGCTTGCGACACCTGCCCGTTCGTGGCCGATCTCGACCAGGTCGACTCGGATGGCGACGGGCTCGGCGACCCGTGCGATCGCTGCCCGGCGGTCGCGGATCCGGCGTCGTCCGACGGTGACGGCGACTTGATCCCCGACGGGTGCGACGATTGCCCCGGCGTCTCGGACCCGCGCCAGCTCGACGCCGACGCCGACGGGGCCGGCGATGCGTGCGACGACTGCCCCGACCTCGCGGACCCCGACCAGCGCGACACCGATGGTGACGGGGTCGGGGACGCCTGTACGCCTGCCGCGGCCGCGCCGACCCGCGAGGTCGCGCTCCGCGGCGGCGGGAGCCTGTCGTCCGGCTGCTCGACCGCGCCGCGCGCGGGGATGGCCGCGCTGCTGGTCGTCGCGCTGGTCGGACGGCGTCGGCGGCTCCTCGCTGCCGCCGCCCTGCTGTTCGCGCCGATCGCGTTCGGCGGGACGACCCAGGTGATGCTCGAGAGCGGCCCGTACGAGCTGTCGGTGGACGGCGCGGGCAGCGCCACCAGCAGCGCGATGAGCTGGACCGTCACCCGGCCCACGGCGTCGAGCTCAGTGCACCGGGTGTTCGCCACGGTCTCGTCCACCTGGAGCTTCCCGGAGCCGGGCCCCGACTGCCTCGAGGTCGACGGGATCCCGCTGACGCTCGGTCAGTTGGACGGTGACACGGTCTCGGGCGGTGACGTGCACTCCCGGTACGACGACGTGACGTCTCAGCTCTCCGCCTACCTGAACGCGCTGCCGGTGGGCGCGTCGTCGGTTCCGGTCACGGAGTGCCGCACCGCCGAGATCGACGGCAACGGTGTGATCGTGGTGTGGGAGGACCCGGCCTTCGACCAGGCCACGGTCTCCCTGACCCTCGGAAGCGTCCTGACGGGGTACAACCCGACGATCCAGATCCTGACCGAGCCGATGGACCCGACCGCTCCGGGGTTTCAGGTGGAGATGGGCCTCGGGATCTCGTTCTCGGACGGGATGGGCCAGTTCACCCGCGTCGACGTGAACGCGGTCACCGTCGCGCCGGCCGCGGGCGGGTACGATGACGGGGAGTACGCGAACGGCGGCCTGTACACGCTCGGTGGGGACGGCGACCCCGACAGCGCCGAGCGCTACGACGTGACCGCCCGGGTGTCGAACGGGGACACCGCGCTCGACGTGAACCTGTACGGCTCCACCCAGGACGACTTCCTGTTCGCGGCGTGGGTCTGGGCGCGCGGCGCGCAACTCGACTGCACCGCCGGGCCGGACGAGGACTCGGACGGAGTCGGCGACGTGTGCGACGCGTGCCCCGGATCCGACGACGCCGTCGACACCGACGACGACGGGGTCCCGGAGGGTTGCGACCTCTGCCCGGGTGGGGACGACGGGGTCGACTCCGATTCCGACGGGGTCCCCGACGCGTGTGACGCCTGCGTCGGGGACGATCACGCGGACGCGGACGCGGACGGAGTGCCCGACGCGTGCGACCTGTGCGTCGGGGACGACCTCGCGGACGCGGACGTCGACGGTGTGCCCGACGCGTGCGACGTATGCGTCGGGGACGACCTCGCGG
>JBEBJW010001300.1:0-2545 GCA_040079715.1 Myxococcota bacterium
ACGGCCCACCTCCTCCGCACGCGGACCCGCAGGCGCGGGTACGCTGGCTCCGTCCCGGAGGCGACGATGAAGGTGGTGGTGGGGGGGCGCGAGGTCGACCTGGACACCGGCGCGGTCGATGGCGCGTCGGCGGTGCTCCGGCCGAAGGAGCGCGCGGTCCTCGCCTACCTGGTGACCCACGCGGATCGGCGGGTGACCGCCGAGGAGCTGTTGGTGGAGGTGTTCGGGTACTCGGTCCGGGCGCGATCCCGGACGCCCTACTCGACGGTGTCGCGGCTGCGGGCCACGCTGAACGGGCTTCCGGAGCTGGTCCACCGCAGGGGCTACGGGTACCTCCTCACGCTGTCCGGTGCGCCGGCCGCGCCGTCGGGATCGATCCCGTTCGACGCCGACGGGTTCTTCGGGCGGACCGAGATCCTCGATCAGCTCGACCAGGCGCTCGGAGCGGTGGTGACGCTGGTCGGGGCGGGCGGCGTCGGCAAGAGCCGGATCGCCCGCGAGTGGGTCCGGCGCGTGGCCTCCGGGTTCCCCGGTGGTGGGTGGTTCGCGGAGCTGGATGCCCTCGGGGAGGCCGGCGGGCCGAGCGAGGCCTTGTTCCGGTGTCTCGGGCGACGGTCGGGCGCCGACCCGGACGGCGAGGTGCTCGCGGCCCTGGCCAGCCTGTCGCCGGCAGTGATCGTGCTCGACGGGTGCGAACGCCACGTGGAGGCCGCGCACCGGCTGGTGCGGGCGTCCCCGCCCCACCACCGGTGGGTGGCGACGAGCCAACGGCCGCTCGGCCTCCGCGGCGAGGTCGTGCTGCCGGTGACGGGGCTGCCGACGGGCGGAGACGGCGCCGAGCCTGGGGCCGCCCAGTCGCTGTTCGTGGCGCGCGCTCGGGCCGCCGGGTTTCGTGGGGTGCTGGACCGCGACGCGGTGGCCCGGCTGGTCGAGGACCTCGACGGCCAGCCGCTGTCGCTCGAGATCGCCGCGGCCCACGTGCCGTACCTACCGCTCGACGTGATCGTGCCCCGGGTCGAGGACGGCACGCTCGCCCTCGCCAGCCTCGATCGGCCTCGCCGTCACCACCGCGTGCACACGGCGATCGACTGGGCGGTCGAGGGCCTCCCTCCTTCGGCCCGGACGGCCCTCACCGACGTCGTGATCGAGGACAACCGAGCGCCGGCGGCTGCGGCGCTCCGGTGCGAGTTCGGACAAGACGACCGCCCGTGCGCGGTGACCGTCACCACCAGCCGGATCGCGCGGAACATCGGATCCACGTCGGGCGCGGTGGAGCTCCGGGGCGGCGAGCTCGGGGTGATCGACAGCGATCTCGGGGAGGGGAGTGACGACAACGCGCCGAGCGACGTCTCGTTCGCGGGCGCGTCGTACGGGTACGGTGCCCACGAGACGTTCACCTGCGTCGACGGGGTCTGCGTGCGTTGAACCCGGCCTGGCGGCGGCGGTCGCGGTCGGCCGACCCGGACGCTCGGGGCGTCGGTTCTGTGTGGACCGACGTCCGCCTGACATCGGGCGCACCGTCACCGATCCGACCCAGGTCGCGACCCCCGAGCGACCGAGCGGAGCGTACTCCGAGGGTGGAGGTCGAAGATGTCTCTGCTGTCCCTCGCGCTGTGCTTCGCGGGCGCCGCCCACGCCCAGGCCAAGACCGGGACCACCGGCACCACCACCGGGACCTACACTGGCGGGACGACCGGAGGCACCACGGGTGGAACCACCGGTGGCACCGCCGGTGGCACCACCGGAGGAACGACCGGTGGGACCGGAGGCGTGTTCCAGGACCCGACCCGCGGCGGCGGCCCACTGGGACTTCTACAGCTACGTGCCGGCGGGCAGCCCGTACACCGAAGGCGCCGAGGGGATCGACGGCGAGCTGCTGTTCGAGAAGTTCGACGGGTCGCTGCACCTGAAGAGCGGCCAGGAGTCGCGCGGGCACGGGGTGTACGCCTGGACCCTGCTGAACGAGCTGTTCACGGATCCGACCGAGCTGTTGGCGTACCACCCCGCGGCCACGGGCTCGGTCCCGACGGGCCCGGCGGGGACGCCGGACTACGCGCTGGTCAGCCTGGTCGACCCGGCGTGGGACGCGCTGTGGCCGCTGGACCTCGCGGCGGCGACGGTGGACTACGTGGACGACCCGACGTTCCACGAATTCGGCAACTTCGAGGGGGACTGCTCGGGCGGCGTCGGCGACGGGTGGTACACGACCTGCTCGGAGCACAGCCCGAAGCTGCCGTGGCGGTGGGACGACACGGGCGAGCCGGTGACGGGGATCGGCGCGGACGGGCTGCCGGCGGGGATGATGGCGCTGGACCCGGCGGAGCTGTTCTTGAACTACTTCGACGGGACCGGCGCGTTCTCGACGGCGTACGTGTCGAACCCGTACGCGGAGGGGCTGCGCGCGGCGCAGTGGATCGACGGGGCGCGCCCGGTGGGGTTCCCGGACGACCTGGACCTCGACGACCTGTACGCCCGGCTCGACGCGGTGTGCGACTGAGGGCGGGTGCCCGTCGTCGGCCCGCGCCAGGCGGACCGGAGCGTGGCC
>JBEBJW010001301.1:0-2543 GCA_040079715.1 Myxococcota bacterium
GCCGGCCAGATCGAGGTCCGCCCGCCGGATCTGGTCTTGATGATCCCGGACCAGCGCCGGCAGGTGCGGCATCGCGGTCATCGCGCCCCGCTCGTTGTACGGGTACCGGTCCGTGTGGGTCGCGGGTTCGTCCGGGTCGTCGCCGGGCGCGCTGGTGCTCACCAGCTGGTTGTTGCCGGGTTCGTACGCATAGCCGCGGCGCCACGCGACCGCTCCGCCCAGGCCCTGCTGGTGCTTCATCTCTAACAGGTTGCCGACCGCGTCGTACCGGTAAGACTGGGTGTACTGACACAACGCCGGGTCGCCCGGATCCGGGATCGCTCCGGTGGCGCCGGCGTAGTCGGCGTAGAACGCACTGGTCTGCCTCTGGTCCACCTTCTCCCGACCCGTCGCGCGGATCAGGCGGTACAGCGCGTCGTAGGTGAACGTCCGGGTCGGGGTGACCTGGGCGTTCGCGAAGAACTCGGTCTGCTGCGCGTCATCCCGGATCTCGACGATGTTGCCGACAGCGTCCAGCGTGTATTGGAGGTCCTGCAGCGCGGTGGCGCCGCGGAGCGTATGCAGGCGAGTCAGCCAGAACCGGAACGGATCGTAGGTGTAGCCGGTAGCGGTTCCGTTGCCGTAGGTGATGGACAGACGCTGGCCGCGGGCGTCGTACGCGATGTTGTCCACAAACGCGGTGGCGGGCGCGGCGCCGCGGAGCGCGACCGCCACGGTGACGAGCCTCCCCCCTTCGTCGTAGGTGCGGGTCGTGTTGGAGCCGTCGGGCGCAACCTCGGACGTGACCCGGTCGAGTGCGTCGTGGCTCGTTGCGACGGTGAACTGTTCCGCGTCGAGCGCCGGGTCGGCGTCCCAGTCCGCGTCGACGGTGATGTCGGCCAGCACCTGGCGGGTCTGGGACACTGTCCGCCCACGGAAGTCGTAGCCAAGCACGACTCGGCCCGCCGGATCGTCGACCTGCACCGGACGGCCTCGAGCGAACGGCGGGGGCTCCGGGAGCGCGTCTCCGTACACCGTGCGGCTCAGCCGGCGCTCGCCAGCGCCCTCGTCGACCCAGGTCCCGACCGGGCGGCGCAGCGCGTCGTAGGCGGTCCGGAGCGAGAGATCTCCGCTCCGCCACACGCGGAGGGGCTGGCCGGCCACGTCGGGCAGCACGCGGCTCTCCCCTCGCCCGCTCTCGCCGTCATAGCCTTCGTCGGCGGCGCCGGTGAACAGGGCACGACCCACCAGGTCGAACGTCTGCACCTGAGTCGCGTTGCCGCGCCCGTCGGTGACCTGCAACACGTTGCCCTGCACGTCCAGCGTGAGGTGGGTGGCATGCTCGGTCACGCCGTCCGTCTCGGTCGACCGGTACACCCGACCCTGCGCGTCGAGGTGGGTCGTCGCGGGCGTGTCGTAGAACGGGCTCGCCGGACCGGTGTCGTGCTCGTCGTACGCCCACACCGACCACGGCGTGTACGTCCACCGCTGGACGTGCCCGTCCGGCAGCGTGACCTCGGTGTTCCGGCCGGCCGGATCGTACGCCAGGATTGACGTCACCCCGGTCGCGACGACCGCGTCGTCGTCCTCGTACCCGGAGGTCGGGCTGAAGAACGGCTCGTACTGCTGGATCGGCAGGCCCTTGTTGTTCCGCACGGTCCGGCCGGTCCCGACGAACCGCGGCGCACCGTCGGCGTCCGGAGCGGCCTGGACCTTGGTCTGCACCACCGCGCCGCCGCCGTCGCTGTACACCCACGACGACTGCCACCGGTCCTCACCGTACCGCTCGCGCACCGCCGCGTGCACCGACGCCGGCGTGTTCGCCGTGTCGTAGGTGAACGTCGCGCTCACCTCGCCGGGTGCGTCGCCGTCGGGGCCGTTGCGGGTGGCGGTGGCGAGGACCCGGCCGAGGGGGTCGACGGTCGTTTCGGTGGTGGTCCCGTTCGGGTCGGTCACCCGAACCGGTTGCATCGACTGGTAGTCCACGTCCGCGGTCACCCGCATCCCGACCGCGTCCTCGACCGCCCTGAGCGCGAGCGCGTCGGCATCCCAGGTCAGGGTGGTCGGGTTGCCGAACGGGTCGATGTGGACGGTGGGCTGGAAGAACCGGGCAGGGTCGAGCGTGGTGCGGCCCGACGGGATCCACCACCCATCGGAGGTGCCGGTGTCTTCCGGGTCCGCGATGTAGCCCGCGTCGACGAGATCGGTGGGGGTGAGCCGGTCGCCGTGCACCTCGGTGAGGACCGAGGGGGTGAGCGCCAGCGCGAACCGCTGGTGGACCGCGGCGCGCGGGCCGAGGACCCCGACCGGCAGCGGGCCGGTGAGCGCGTCGTCCCAGTATCGGGTGAGCTGGTGGCCGAGGAGCCGTTTCGGATCGTCGAATGCGGAGATCAAGGAGGTGAGGCTCGCTGGAGCGAGGGCGGTCCAGGCGGGCGGCGACTCGAGCTCCCAGGATCGGGTCCGCGCGGGCGCCCCGACGTGGTACGCGTCGGGGAGGTCCTGGTGCACGACCTCGGTCTCGGTGACCACCACCGCGAGGGCCATCTGCTCGGGATCGTGGCCGG
>JBEBJW010001302.1:0-2543 GCA_040079715.1 Myxococcota bacterium
GTTCGACGAGCTCGGCCTCGCGAAGGGCAAGCGGACCAAGACCGGCTACTCGACCGACGCGTCCGTGCTCGAGAAGATGGCGGAGGAGCACGATCTCCCGGCCGCGATCCTCGGGTGGCGCACCCTCCAGAAGCTCGAGTCGACCTACCTCCGCACGTTGCCGCAGTTCGTGGCCGCCGACGGCCGGATCCACACCACGTTCAACCAGGCGGTCGCCGCGACCGGCCGCCTGTCGTCGACCGATCCGAACCTCCAGAACATCCCGGTCCGGACGTTCGAAGGCCGGCGGATCCGCGACGGGTTCGTGGCCGAGGACGGCTGCGTGCTGATGTCGGCCGACTACAGCCAGGTCGAGCTCCGGGTCCTGGCGCACGTGTGCGGCGCCGAGCCGCTGATCGCCTCGTTCACCGCCGGGGAGGACATCCACCGGCGGACCGCGAGCGAGGTGTGGAGCATCCCGATGATCGACGTCACCTCCGAGCAGCGGTCGGCGGCGAAGGCGATCAACTTCGGGCTGATGTACGGGATGTCCGCGTTCCGTCTCGGCAAGGACCTGTCGATCTCGCGCGAGGACGCCCAAACGTACATGGACGACTACTTCGGTCGGATCCCGCAGGTGTCGGCGTGGATCGAGGAGACGCGCGCCCGGGTCCGCAAGCAGGGATACGTCGAGACGATGTTCGGCCGTCGCCGGTTGATCCCCGAGATCTACAGCAAGGACTACGGCGAGCGGATGGCGGCGGAGCGGGAGGCGGTGAACTCGGTGGTCCAGGGAACGGCCGCGGATCTGATCAAGATCGCGATGATCCGCGTCCACCGCGGGTTGCAGGCCGAGAACCGCGCGGCTCGGCTGCTGCTCCAGGTCCACGACGAGCTGCTGCTCGAGGTCCCGGAGGCGGAGATCGAGCCCGTGCGCGCGCTGGTCGAACGCGAGATGATGGGGGCCGCCCGGTTGACCGTCCCGCTCGAGGTGGACATCGGCTGGGGCCACGATTGGAACCGGGCGAAGGGTGAATGAGCACCCGCGGGTTGATGTCCAAACGGTGTCGAACCGGAGGGAGGGCGGATGAGCGTGGCCACGCAGTCGAGTGACGACCGCGCCGCGAGCCGGGAGGCGGACGCCGAGCTGCTGCGGGCCGTTCTCGCCGGCGACGGCACGGCGTACCGCGGGCTCGTCGAGCGGTACCAGGGCCGCGTGTACGCGATGGTGTACGGGATGGTCCGGAACCGCGAGGACGCCCGCGACATCACGCAAGAGGCGTTCGTCAAGGCGTACCGGAGCCTCGAGACGTTCCGGCTCGAGTCGAGCTTCTACACCTGGCTGTACCGGATCGCGATGAATCTGGCGATCGACTTCGTCCGCAAGCGGCGCCGCCGCGAGTCGAGCGGGTTCGACGAGAGCGTGGCGACCCGCGAGGACGACGGGTCGATCGCGGAGGTCCACCACGAGGACGGCCCGTCGCGCCAGCTCGAGCGCAAGCAGCTGTTCGGGCGGATCATGGACGCGATGGAGAAGCTCCCGGAAGACCAGCGCCAGGTGATCCTGCTCCGGGAGCTCGAGGGCCTGCCGTACAAGGAGATCGCCGACGTGATGGGGATCCCCGAGGGCACCGTGATGTCGCGGCTGTTCTATGCGCGGAAGAAGCTCCAGAAGTTGCTGTCGGACGACGGATCTCCCGCGGCTGACTGACCGGTTCGAATGTTCGGCGCGCTGGGGCGTCCCAGCAGGTGAACCGCAACCCGATCCCCCGCAACCGGTGGAACCCCCCATGAACAACACCCTGGACATGCTGCTGGTCCAGCTCCGCGACGGTCCGCCGGGGGCCGCTCCACCGGCCGCCGAGCTCGACCGGGTGCGGGCGCTGGTCCTCTGCGACGAGCGGATCCCGCCCGAGCTGCGGGAGGTCGTGTTCGCGGATCCGGCCGAGGCGGCCGAAGACGCGGCCGGTCTGCTGGCGGTCCTCGGGATCGACGATCTCGGCGAGCTGCTGGCGTCGGCGGTGATGGCCGAGGCGGGTGCGATCGACGCGGCGGATTTCGCCGACGAGGACGACGCCTGGGCCCCGATCGGGCTCGCGCTCCGCGAGGGGCTCGTGGCGCTGTCCGACGGGATCGAGGTCGCCGACGCCGTGATGCGGCGGGTGCCCGCGGTCGACTTCGCGTGGGGCAGCGTCCTCGCCGACGCGGTCGCGGCCGAGGCCGGCGCGGTCGAGCTGGC
This sequence comes from Myxococcota bacterium, assembly GCA_040079715.1. Classification (GTDB taxonomy): domain Bacteria; phylum Myxococcota_A; class UBA796; order UBA796; genus JACKER01. The sequence goes on from JBEBJW010001302.1 coordinate 2,219, forward strand.
GGCTCCGGTGCTGGCGGCGGTCGGGGTGGCCGCGGATCGCGGGGCGCTCGCGGTCGCGGTGCTGGCCGAGGCCGGCGAGATCGACGTGGCGGACGCGGTCCTCGCGGCGCTGCGGATCGAGACTGTCGTGGTCCGGGTCGCCGACGCGGTCCGGGCGGAGGCCGGGGCGGTCGACGTGGCCCCGGCGGTGATGCGGATCGTGGCTCCGACGGTGTCCGGACGGCTGCCGGCGCCAGCGAACGAGTCGCGCGGCTGGTCGTGGGCCGGGGTGGCGATGGCAGCGGTCGCGCTGGTGGCGGTCGCGGTCGGTCGGCTCGCGACGCCG
>JBEBJW010001303.1:0-2541 GCA_040079715.1 Myxococcota bacterium
GGGCTAGGGTGGGGTGGACATAATTCAGCTTCGCCCGACGAAGTCCGGGGCGAAGGTGAATTCACGCGCCCTGGGGAATGCCGTCGCAGGACGCCGTCACAGGATGTCCATCCGGGCGAACCTGCGCTCGGCCACGATCACCGCGATCGCGGTCCACCCGACCAGCGCCACCCAGATCTGCCAGCTCGGCGGCGCGCCGACGGACAGCTCGGCCCACCCGGACCACGCGGAGCTCGGGGTGAACGGCAACAGCTCGAACACCCGCGGGACCGCGCCGCCGAACCCGGCGATCAGCGATCGCAGGCCCCACCCGGCCCAGGTCGCGAGCCGCTCGAACAGCAGCACCAGCACGAGGCCGGTCACCGCGCCCGACACCGACCGGATCCACACCGAGGCCGCGAGCGCGACCGCGGCGACCGAGAACTCGGCCACGGCGGTGGCGAGGTAGCCGAGCAGCACGTCGCTCCACGCCGCCTGGCCGGTCGGTCCGAACGCCGCTCCGACGGCCGTCCCGACCGCCACCTGGCCGACGATCGACACGACCGACCACCCGCACAGCGCCGCCCACTTCGCCGCGAGCACCGCCCACCGCGGCACCGGCCGGACCAGATCCTCGCGCAGGGTGTGGGTCTGCAGCTCGCCGGCGAACGACGCCGCGGCCAGCACCGACAGCACGATCTGTGCAGCCAGCAGATTCCGGAGGTACATCGCCGCTTTCAGCGCGCCGGGGGCGGAGAGGTCGATCGACGCGCCGAGGTCGCTCTCGTTGACCTGGATCCCGCTGTGCGCCGCCATCCACAGCAGGAACGGGGCCGCGGCGCCGAGCCCGATCGACAGCACGATCCCGACCCGGGCGAGCGGCCGTGACAGCAGCTTGCGCGTCTCGGCGACGATCAGCGCGGGCAGCATCGCAGCCGCCGGGCGAGGGGAGGCGCTCATCGCGGTGCTCCGGTGGTGACCTCGAGGAACACGTCCTCGAGGTTCCGGCGCTCCGGGACCAGCGCGTCGACGTCGACCCCGGCCCCGACCAGCCGCCGGTTCACGACCTCGGGCCCGATCCCGCGCAGGCGGAGCCGGATCCGCCCGTGGGTGCCCGGCCCCTCGACCGCCACGTCGGTCATCGCGCCGACGGCCTCGCGAAGCCGGTCCGGCGCCGGGCTCGACACCTCGACCACGATGGTGGGCGAGCCGTCGGCCGCGAGCAGCTCGGCGACGTTGCCCTCGGCCTTCAGCCGGCCGCCGTCGACGATCGCGACCCGGTTGCAGATGGCCTGGATCTCGGTCAGCAGGTGCGACGACAGGAACACGGTGATCTTGTCGTGCAGGGCGAGCGACCGGACGAGATCGCGGACCTCACGCATCCCCGCGGGATCGAGGCCGTTCGTCGGCTCGTCGAGCAGCAGCAGGCGCGGGCGCCCGAGGAGCGCCCGGGCGATCGCGAGCCGCTGGCGCATCCCGAGCGAGTACTTGCCCGCGGCGTCACGGGCGCGCTCGGTGAGCCCCACCCGGTCCAACACCCGGTCGATCTCCGCCGCCGCGGTCGCTCCGAGGCCCGCGTAGGTCGCCGCCGAGGCGAGGTTGTCCCGCCCGGACATCCAGTCGTGGAACGCCGGCGTCTCGACGATCGCGCCGACGTGGCGCCTGGCGGACAGGCCAGTCTCGCCGAAGATCGTGACCGTTCCGGCGTCGTGCCGGATCAGGCCGAGGACGCACCGGATCGCGGTGGTCTTGCCGGCCCCGTTCGGGCCGAGGAACCCGTACACGTCGCCCTCGTGGACCGTGAGGTCGAGCGAGTCGACGGCGGAGCGGGACCCGAACCGGCGGGTGAGCCCGCGAACTTCAAGGGCGACGGACGGCACGCGCCCCCATAACCACCCCGCCGGCCGAGCGATAGAGCCACAGAGGAGGGGACGATGGGTTCGACGATCCAGTGGGTGGTGGCGGCGCTCGCGATCGGTGCGGCGGGCTGCGGCGAGCTCGACCCGTGCGACGAGTACGTCGACTACATGTGCGCGTGCCACGCGGACGACATCGACTGCGACGACCTCGCGTTGACGTACCGCGACGCCGAGCCGGACATCCAGGACGAGTGCGCGGTGCTGCTGAACGATCAGGAGCAGGCCGACCAGGACGCTCAGGGCACCGGGGCCGGCACCGGCACCGGCCAGGACACAACGTCCCAGGACACAACGTCTCAGTGCGCCGGGGGGTGAGTCGGGGCGAGGTGCACCCCGTCCGCCTCGCGGGCGACCGCGGCGACCAGCGGGTCCACCGGCAGGTCGTCCAGCGGCACGAACCGATCGTCGACGATCGTGCCGTCGGCGTCGACCCGCTCGCCGTAGGGGTCCGGGGGACCGAGCCCGGTGACGGTCGCGGCGACGATCGCGCCGTCCGGGGCGAGGTCGACCGGGGTGTCCACCATCACGATCTCGCGCGCGCCGTCGTCGGTCGGGGCGGCCCACACCCGGAGCGCGCCCCCGCGGACCTCGCCGGTCCACCGGCCGACGCTACCCTCGGACACCTCGGCCCACAGGCCCCACC
>JBEBJW010001304.1:0-2541 GCA_040079715.1 Myxococcota bacterium
GTCCCGCGCGATGCCGCGCCCACCGCATCCGGCTGCCCCATGCTCGCGGATACATCCCGACGAGCTGTGGACCCTCCCGCCGAACCCCCCGAACCAGCGGAGCGTTACGGAGGGAGGGGAGCGATCGATGCATCTGGCCTCCACCATGACCCATCCTCTGCGTGAAGACGCCGACGGCATCATTCGGGTCGGACCTACCCGGGTCACCCTGCAGACCGTCATCACCGCCTACGACCAGGGCGCAGGGGCGGAGGAGATCGCGATGCGCTACCCGGTGCTGACGCTCGAGCAGGTCTACGGCACGATCAGCTTTTACCTGAGCCACGAGCATGCGCTGCGTGGCTACCTCGACGAGCAGCGCGCAGCAGGTGAGACCGCCCGACGCGAGGCCGAGCAGCGCCCCGCCGTCGCACGGCTCCGCGAGCGGCTCCGCGAGCGCCGGCAACCCTGATGCTGCGCCTGCTCGCGGACGAAAACCTCGACGCCAACATCGTGCGCGGCATGCGGCGACGACTGCCCGAGCTCGACATCGTCCGCGTGCAGGACGCGGGCCTGACCGGCGCCGTGCTGGCCGCGGCCGATGGCAGGGTGCTCGTGACCCACGATGTGCAGACCATCACCCGGTACGCCCGGGAGCGCGTCGAGGCGGGCCTCCCCATGCCGGGTGTGGTGGAGGTGATGGCGGCAGCGGACATCGGGACGGTCATCAACGACCTCGTCATCCTCCTCGCGTGCTGCACCGCTGAAGACCTCGATGGGAACGTGCGCTACCTGCCGCTTTGAGCACGCTTCCGGTGTAGACCGGATCTGGGGCGCTACGTCGTCAACGTTACTGTTTGAACAGGGTCGCCAGCATCGACGCTGGAATCTCCATCGACCGCTCGCCCTCGCCGACGACCGGCAACAGGAAGGCGTTCTTCGGCAAGAGCTTGGTGATCATCTGGCAGCCTTCGGCGTCGAGGAAGAACAGCCGGATCTGGTCCTTCGCCCTGTTGTAGAACAGGAACACGTCTCCGTCGGCAGGATCGATGCCGATCTCCTCCCTGCAGAGCTGCCCCAGCTTCTTCTCGCCCCAGCCCATGTGGACGTGGGTGACTCCGGGTAGAAGTGGGAACACGCGAGCTCCAGACGAGGGTGAGGAGCATATCCCCACCTCGGCACCGCAACCCTGGCGGCCGCCGGCGAATTCGCGGCGAGACCTTCACCCGACCGGCGCCCAGAGAGCTACGGACTGCCACCGCGAGCGCGCGTTCGGCGAGCCCCGCTGGCCGTGCCGAGTGCGACACGGCCGCCTCGATGGCGATGTCCTCCTTGCACTCGTCCCCACCAGCGAGCCACTCCGCGACGAGGGCCGGAGCACCGGGGACTGCCGCGACGACGCATTCGTGGAGCGTCAGACGTTGAAGCGGGAGTGGGCTCCGCGGCTCGACGGGTGCACGGAAGTGGCGGGACAACTGGGATCTCGGGGTGCGCCGAACGTCGGGACGACCGCACCGGTGCCGCAGGGGAACCGCGCGTTTCCGCGGCGGTGTGTAATGGCTGTGTAATGGGTTGTCGGCGTTCGAAGGTTCATGCGCCGGCCCAGGGGTCGCCGGGCAGTCGGGCGACGAGCTCGGCGAGCACCCGGGTCAGCGCGCTCTCGGGGTCCCAGGCGGAGCCGAGGCGAAGCAACGGCTCGAGGTCCCCGCGGAACACGTCCCGGGCGCGCTTCTCATGGAGGTTCTGCTCGAACTGCGCGCGGGTCACGTGGTGGCCGCCCTCGGTCATGTACCGGGAGAAGCAGGCGACGATGCGCTCCGGGTCGGCGCCGTGGTCCAGGGCCATGGCCATGTCGAACAGGTCGCGGCCCTTCTTTCGCTGGTACAACGCGCGCAGCTTGGTCCCCATCAGCTCATCGAGGTGGAACGTCGTGAGCTCGGCCGACCCGGTGAACCAGTCGGACCGGACCTCGAACGGGACCTTGGTGTGGCCGAACACGGCGAACTGCTCGCGCGAGTTGATCTCGATCTTCAGCCGGAGCTGCCGGGGCGGATCCTCCTGGGACGTGAACCGATAGATCAGGTTCACGCGGCCCTCCTTGAGGTCGCGCTTCGGAGTCCCGAGCCAGGGGTCGAGCACCGACCGGACCCGGTCGAACGTCGGGCCGATCGGAGCGGGCACGGCCTGGACCAGGTCGATGTCCTCGGAGTACCGGGCGCCAGGCCGCAGGTGGACCTTGTGCAGCGCGGTCCCGCCCCGGAACGCGAGAGCGGCCGCGAGCTCCGGGACCCGGAAGATCTCGACGATCGCTCGGCTCAGGACCAGGTCCTGCTCCACCAACGCGGCAGACGCCCACGGGGCCTCGGCGCGCCAGGCTTCGATCCAGGGCTGTGGGATCACAGGTCGTCGAGCTCCACTTCGGTGTTCACGATCAGCCGCCAGCGGTCGTCGCGGGGGGCTCCCTTGCCCGAGGCGGACGGGAGGAGGCGGGTCTGGACGGTCGCGCGGCGGGCGACCTCGGGTACGAGGGCCTCCGCGAGCGCGGGCTGGTCCACCCGATCC
>JBEBJW010001305.1:0-2539 GCA_040079715.1 Myxococcota bacterium
CGTCGAGGGTCGTCGCCGAGTGTTGGCGGGTGTTCGCCGGCGGGGCGAACCCCGCCGATCTGGCGGCGTGGTTCGGGCTGGTCACCGACCCGGCGGCGGCGCTGCGGGTGTCGGCCGCGGCCGCCGCGTTCGAGGACCGGGCGGGGGCTGCGTACCAGTCGGTCCTCGCCAGGCCCCGGTGATCACAGGCAGTACGGGAGGCCGTCCGCCCACGACCCGGTTCCGAGGTGCAGGTCGGTGACGTAGTCGCGGAGGTCGTCGGCCCGCGCGCCGACCCACGCCTGCGGGGTGAGCTCCATCGGATCGGCCGAGACGTCGTAGAACGTCTCGGACAGGCACGGGTCGTTCAGCGCCGCGGTGTTCGGATCGTCCGCGAGGTACTCGATCCGCATCTTGTCGGTCCCGGTGTGGCGGGCAGCGGCCAGGTGGGTCGTGTTGTTGTACGCCTCGGTGTATTGGAAGTTGTCGAGGCCGTTACAGGTGGGATCGGAGGTGGTGAGGCACGGCAGGAACGAGGTCGCGTCCACCCCGTCGGCCACCCCCGCCCCGAGCGTGTACTCGGTGATCGTGTCGTACAGATCGACCGCCGACACCGCGGCCGACGACGCCAGGCCCGGGGTGGTGACGTACCCCGGCGCGCCGGTCCGCCAAGTCGCGCCGTGGGCCACGATCAGCGGGACGCGGACTCCGTTCTCGTGGCTGGTGGCCTTCCCGCCCGCACCGAGGGTGGAGAACACCCCCTCCTGGACCTCGTGCGGGGTCCCGTTGTCGCCGAGGAACACGATCAGGGTGTCGTCGAGCACCGGGTCGGTGATCCCGTCGAGCAGATCGCCGATCTCGAGGTCCATGCACTCGACCTGCGCCCGGTACACCGACCGGTCGCGGTCGACGCAGTTCTGGCCCGCCACGCAGCCCATCACGGTCTTCGGACCGTACCAGCAGCCGCTCTTCGCGTCGGCGTAGTTCCAGATGTTCGAGCCGGACACGGTGTGCGGGGCGTTGAACGTCACGAACGCGACCCACGGCTGAGTCTGCGCGTTGATCCACCCGATCGCCGCGTCCACGATCTCCGGGGTCGCGTGGGTGGTCGAGGTGGCGACGGTGCCGGCCCCGCCGGTCCAGTCCATCCTCCGCCACGACGTGTACGACGGGATCTCTCCGCCGAGGTGGCCGTGGAACGTGTCCCAGCCAGCCAGCGACGGATGGGGCTCGGAGGTGACCACCCCGATCGGCATCCCGGTGGCCCCCGCCGCGTTCTCGCTCCCGAGGTGCCACTTGCCGAAGTAGCCGGTGGCGTACCCCTCGTCGCGGAGCACCTGGCCGAGCAGGTCGCCGCCGGAGGTGTCGAGCCGCTGCCCCGCCCCCTCCGGGAACGACAGCGGCCAGGCGACCCCGTTCCGGAACGGGTACTCGCCGGTGTGGATCATCGCCCGGGTCGGCGAGCACAGCGGCGTGGCCCACGCCCGGGTGAACCGGACCCCCGCCGCCGCGAGCCCGTCGATCGTCGGCGTGGTCGGTCGCTGCTTGACCTGGACCCCCATCGCGACCTGCCCGGCGTACCCCGGATAGTCCGGCGTGTAGCTCGCGATCTTGTCGACCGACACGTCGTCGCCGATCACCACCAGCACGTTCTGCGCCAGCGCGGACGCAGCCAACCATTCAACCAGCATCGGACCCCCCGTTCGAGGCGGACGATCGCCTCGATCGTCGGAATCGCCCGCTCCGGGGGCCCGCGCCGTCGCAAGTGTGTCGCAGTCGTCCCGGACCGCAGTCCAGGGACGCCGGGGGACGCCGCCGATCCGGGTCAGCCCTGGGTCTCGACCGCGACCCGATCCTCGGCCGGGCTCGTGCCCTGCTCGGTGCACCACGCGCACGACCCGCGGGCGCACTCCGGGCGGGGCTCGCGGCGGATCAACATCACCGGGACGTGCGCCTGGTGCGTCACCCCCTCCGCGACGCTGCCGAGGACCAGCCGCACGAGGCCGGATCGGCCGTGGGTGCCCATCATCACCAGGTCCGCGCCGACCGCGTCGATCGTCCGGAGGATCGTCGCGACCACCGGACCCACCTCGGCGACGAGCTCGACCGGCGCGCCGTGGGCCCGCACCACCGCGGCGAACGTCTCCAGCCGGGCGCGGCTGTCGGCCGCGAGGTACTGCCCGACCGGGACCGCCACCCCGTCGGGCGCCACCGACGCCGCGGGCGACACGCCGGTCGGCAGCGGGGCGACGTGGAGCACCACCACCTTCGCGCCGAGGCGCGTCGCGAGGCTCGCCGCCTGATCGGTCACCAGTCGGGCGCAGGTCGTGAAATCGACCGGCACCAGGATCGTCCGGATGTTCATCGCTGCTCCCCAGTCCGCTGCTCCGACGCCCGTCCGACCGCCGGCGCGGGGGCGCGAGACGCCTCCCACACCGTCCATCCCCACATCCCGACCAGCATCGCGACGGTGAACACCGCGGTGGCCGGAGCGCCCGCAACCACCGACGTCAGCGCCGGCCCCGGACAGTATCCGCCGAGCCCCCACCCCGCGCCGAAC
>JBEBJW010001306.1:0-2534 GCA_040079715.1 Myxococcota bacterium
GTCGGCAGCGTGACCGACCGGACCTGGCTCGCGGACGCGGTCGCGCACCTCCGGGCGCGAACGGCACCTCGCGGAGCCAGGCCGAGGTCCGGACGGCGAGGGCGCGCTCGATCGGGTCCTCGCCGAGCCGCCGGACCATCCCCACGCCCTGGGTCGAGCTCTCTGCCCCGGGGACGCCCGCCTGATCGACCAGGTGCACCCGGCGCCCCGGCGCGAGGTGCCACGCCGTGGCGAGCCCGGCGATTCCCGCTCCGACGATCACCACGTCCGGCTGGGCCCCGTCGCGCGTCATTCGGCCCCCGTCGGACGGATAGCCCGTCGACATCCGGCGGACCACCGCTTACGATGGGCCGCTGCGGGAGGGGTGGATGGACGACGAGGAGAACCAGGGAAGTATGGTGCTCGGCCTGGCGCTGGGCTTCTTCCTGCCGTGCTGTCTCGGGGTGCTGATCTCGTTCGTGATGCAGGGCCAGAAGACGCTCACCGGCTCGATCATCGGGTCGATCGTCCAGGTCCTGATGTGGACCTGCGCGAGCGTGGCGCTGACGATCGTCAACTCGATGTTCCTCCAGGGCTGACCGGCGCTGTCGTCCGGCCCTACGGGAACGTCGCGATCGGCTCTCCGGCGCCGCCGGGGACCGCTTCGTGCCCCGAGCGGTAGTGGGTGACCGACCAGCTCCGGGCCCGATCCTCGAGCCCGCGGAGCACCGACTCGAGCCGCGCCATCGTGAGCTGGAGCACCAGCCAGTCCGGCACCGCGCCGCCGACCACGCTGGTCGCCTGGTACGACACCATCACCTTGCCGTCGGACAGCGGGGCCATCAGCCAGCCGCCGTGGTTCACCGGCGTGTAGATCGCGGTGTCGATCTGCTCGCGGGTCAGCCCCTCCGACGCGCCGCGGTCGACCATCGCCCGGATCGGGTCCAGGGCCTCGGGCTGCAGGGTCCAGTGGTGCTCCCAGCACGCGCCGCCGGTCGCGGTCGCCAGCGCGTGGCTGTTGCGCGACTCGACCACCCACTGGCGGTCCTTCAGCGGCCGCGGCAGGTCCATGTAGCCGTACCACACTGCGTGGTCGGACCCGAGGTCCCGGATCACGAACTCGGTCAGCGACGGATCGACCTGCGCGTGCGGGTCCTGGGCGGCGATCCACAGCGCGTCGCGGCTCGCGTTCAACACCGCGATCCCGATCGCGGTCGACGGCGCCTCGGGGTCGCCGTGCTGGACGATCCGGACGACCTCGCCGGCGTCGAGGGCCCCGCGCTGGTCGGCGGTCAGCGCGGGCAGGGGGTGGCTCGCCCCGGAGCACCGGGCGATCGCCGCCGCCACCTCGTCCCCGTTCCCGGCCGCGGCGACCCGCGTCCCTCCGACCACACCGATCAGCAGAGCCCACATGCGCCCAATCTAAACCCCGGGGCGTCCGCTGGGAGTGACGACCGGTGAATCGACCCGTACGCGCGATTTCATGCGCATATGCGCATCGATGCACCGAGTGGAGTGGCCCGGTCGAAACCACAGAAAATACTGTATTTTTATGGTGATACCGCCTGGCGCTTGCGCGAACCATCGACGCATAGTATGCATGGGCCATGAGCTGGCGGTCGGTGCTGAACAACCTGATCGAGACCGGGACGTTCCGGACGCAGCGCGAGCTGGTCCGGGCGATCGAGTCTCACACCGGCCGCCGGATCAACCAGGCGTCGGTGTCGCGCGAGCTCGCGTCGCTGGGGGTCCGGAAGGTCGACGGGGTGTACCGGCTCGGTCCGGACCTCGATCTGGCGTCCCGGGTCGCCGGGGTCGACATCACCGCCGGCGGGTGCCTGGTGGTGGTCCACACCGACATCGCGTTCGCGTCGGTCATCGCCCAGACGATCGACGGGGCGGGGTTCTCCGGGGTGCTCGGCACGATCGCGGGGGACGACACCGTGTTCGTCGCCACTGCCGGGCCGGACGCGGTCGAGCCCCTGATGTCGCTGCTCGGGCAGCGTCGCGAGTAGTTCCCCGCCCACGGGGTGATCGTGGGCTCCTTGGAGGAGGTCCGATGCGGATCGACGTCGACAAGATCGCCAGCGCTGCCCGCCACGTGGTCCGCCACCCGAGGGTCGTCGTCGGGTCGGAGATCCCGGCGTGCGCCGGCACCGTCGTCGTCGGCCGGGTCCTCGACGAGAAGACGTCGTACAACCAGCTCGAGGACGCCGCCGGCCGGATGCGCACCGTCCACCGGGGCGACGTGGTGGTCGGCGTGCTCGGCGCGCGCGAGGCGCTCCGCGGGTACTCCGGGGTCGTGCCGGACGAGGTCCGCCCGGGCGACATCCTGCACCTGCTGAACCTCGGCGGGGTGATCGGCCGGTGCACCTCGGCGAACCCGGAGGTCGGCGCGCCGAACCGGGTCGAGATCCTCGGTTCGGTGCTCGCGTTCCCGGACGCGTCCGACCGCGGGGCGGCGGTGCCCGCGTCGATCGTGCCGGGGCCGGTCGCGCTGGCGGACCACCTCGGGCCGCTGCCGCCGCTGGTCCTCCTCGCCGGCACCTGCATGC
>JBEBJW010001307.1:0-2530 GCA_040079715.1 Myxococcota bacterium
GGTGGTCACCGCGGTGGCGCCGCGATCGACCGCCCAGTGCACCACCACGACCTCGGCCCCGTCGATCCCCTGCCCCGGACCGAGGCAGGCCCGCGCCGCGACCCCGGCGTCCCCCACCAGGCCGTCCACCGACGATCCGCCGAGCTGGAACACCGTGGTCGGCGCCCACGCGATCGACGGGAGCTGCGCGTCCGGGATCCCCCACTCGACCGCGTAGGTCCGCTCCCCGCCGGCCGGCATCGACAGCCGCCCCATCGCGCGCGCGACGCAGGCCGACAGCGGGTCGTCGTCGGCCACGGTCTTCCGGACCGCCCCCGACGCGCCGACCTGGACCCCCACCGAGACCGACCGGTCCCCGATCGCGAAGGTCGAACACGGCGCCACCGCGGGGATCACCGCGTCGAACGCCCGTCGCTCCTCGAGGTCCAGCGACCCGGTGGTCGCCTCGCGGGCCGACGACAGGGACGGCGGCGGGGCGTGGACCGGCCGCACGCGCACCGGCGGCGCCGGCTCGACCACGGTGACCGGAGCGCCGGGGTCGAGCTGGACGGTCGCGACGCCGTCGACGTCGGTCGTCGCCGGCTTTCCGGGATCGGTCGGGTCGTACGGGCGCCGGATCAGCAGCTCCGCGTCGGGCAGGGGCGTCCCGTCCGGGGTCGACACCCGCAGGTACATCCGGTTGTTGAACCCGGCCACGAGGCCGCCGCCGAGCTCGGTCATCGTCTCGAGCCGGAGCGACCGGTCCGACAGCACGACCGTCCCCGCGCCCTGCGCGACCTCGCCGGTCTTGTCGGTCACCGCGACCCGAGCGGCCGCGACGGTCCGATCCATCAGATCCGGTGGGACGGCGCCGATCGTCACCCGGTACCGGCCGTCGGCGGAGGTCCGCGCGGTGTGGACCTCCTCCCAGTCGAGCGGCAACGGCCACCGGCCCTCGGTCGCCGCGAGCTGCACCTCGACCGGCGCGTCGGCGACCGGCGCCCCGGAGGTGTACACTGCCCGGCCCTCGATCACCACCGCGTCGCCGATCCGGTACCACCGCCGATCCGGCGCCGCGTCGACCACGAACCGCGGCAGGCGGAACGGCCGGACCTCGAACGGGACGGTGTCGACCGCGTCGCCGGTGACCCACCGCGCCGTCCAGGTGCCGATCGCGGACGAGGTGTCGAGCGGGAACGAGCCGTCCGCCACGCCCCAGTCCGACGCCCGATCGCGCTCGAGCAACATCTCGTTGCCCTCGGGGTCCAGGATCTGCCACTTGCCGGGTCGGCCAGCCAACGGACGGAGGTCCGACCGCCGCAGCGCGACAGACCGGAGCAACACGTCCTGGCCGGGCTTGTACAGCGGGCGATCGGTCATCGCGTGGACCACCGCCGGCGCGTACACCGGGACCGGCACGTCGACGGTCGCGGACTCGAACCCGGCGTCGACTTCGACGTGGAGCACGTAGTCACCGTCGGGGATGTCCGGGAGCTTCGCCGGGATCCACAGTCCGGCCGACCGACGGGCCCTGCCGAGCTCGAGCCCTGGGACCGCTTCCCCGTGCTCGTCCTGCAGGGTGACGGTCCACGACATCCCGCGGAGCAGGACCGAAGACTGCTCGTACGCGTCGCGATCGTCGCCCGACAGCCACCGGGCCTGGGGGACGATCTGCACCACGCCGCCGTCCTGCCGACGCAGCAGCCCCTGGGCGGACGCGGTCACGTCGAGCCGGAGATCGGTCGCCGGGCACTCGTCGGGCCACATCCCGTACCGCAGCCCGGTGGTCACGCACGGGAACCCGACGCACAGCGACACCGACGCCAGCATCGCGCACAACACCACCGCGACCGGCGCGGCGGCGATCACCAACGGGTTCGCGGTCGAGCGACGCATTCCCTACCCCTCTCGCGGTGACCGAACGGCGCCGCGGATCGCATCTTACGGTGGTTGATGCCGCCGTGGCGCGCGCGCGGTTCGATTGCCGATTCGGCCGGACGCGACCCGGACCGACCGGTCAGGGATCCGGGACGCAGCCCCAACCGAACCCGCGATCCACGCACTTCAACGCCAGCGGATGGCCCGCGACCACCTTGAGCACGCCCTCGGTGTGGCGACCGGAGATCCAATCGATCACGATCGCGTAGGTGCCGGGCGGCACGGTGGCGGGCAGCGCGAACCGCCCACCGGGCCCCTGGAGGTGGACCGAGGTGGCCTCGCCGGTGGCGGTCACCCGGACCCCGCCGGACGACGGCCCCGACGGCACCGATGTCACCGGCGTCGGCGACGGAGGGATCGGGTCGGGCTCCGGCGCGAGCTCGATCGGCGGCCCCGGGCTCGGATCGGTCCGCGGGCTCGGCGGCTGCGGCGGTGGCCCCGCGGCCGGGGGAGGTCGGATCGACGCAGGATCCTCGACGATCGACGGAGGCCCCCGATCCGGCTCCGGCCCCGCGACCGGATCCGCCCCCGGAGCGGGCGGACTCGGCGGCGCGGGCGCCCGGTCGGCCGGGGTCTCGGGCGGGTCGACCGGAGCGAGGATCGGCGCGACGAC
>JBEBJW010001308.1:0-2530 GCA_040079715.1 Myxococcota bacterium
TCCGCGCGCTCGCGAACGGCGTGCCGGTGTTCATCCTGCCGCGACGCCCGACCTCGACGTTCGATGTCCGGCTGGTGCTGCGGGCCGGCGAGGACCTCGACCCGGTCGGGCAGGAGGGCCTCGCGGCGGTCGCGGTCGATCTCGCGGACGAGGGGGCCGGAGACCTCGACGCCGCCGGGCTCGCGGCCGCGATCCGCGCGCTCGGAGCCGAGCTCACCACCGCCACCCAGGGCGACGTGTCGACGATCCGGATCCGCGGCCTGTCGCGGAGCCTCGAGCCCGCGCTCGCGCTGTGGGCCGACGTGATCCGGGCCCCGACGATGACCGAGGCGGACCTGGCGATCGTCCGACAACGGCGGATCGATCGGGTGTCGCTGGTGATCCGCGAGCCGCACGGGGCCGCCGATCGGGTCCAGGCCGCGCTCCAGTGGGGCGACGGGTACCTCGGCCGCTCGCCGACGCCGGTCTCGCTCGCCGCGATCGACGTCGCCGCGGTCCGGTCGTTCTGGACCGCTCACGTCGGCGCCGGGGTCGGCGCGGTGATCGCCGGCGGAGACCTCGACCCGGACCAGCTCGTCCGGGTGCTCGACGCCGAGCTCGGCGCGTGGGCCCCGGTCGAGCCGGTGGAGCCCGTCGCCACCCCGGTCCCGATCGACCGCGAGACCCTGGTGTTCGTGCCGGTGCCCGGGGCGCCCCAGGCCGCGATCCGGGCCGTGTTCCCGGTCGGACCCGCGACCGACCCCGGGCGGGCCGCGCTCGCCGTCGCGGTCGAGGCGGTGGGCGGCGCGTTCGGGTCGCGGATCAACCTCAACCTCCGCGAGGACAAGGGCTGGACCTACGGCGCCCGGTGCCAGACGACCTACCGCGCAGGGCCCGGCTGGCTCGACTGCGGCAGCCTCGTCCGGGCGGACGTCGCCGGCGCCTCGGTCGGCGAGATGCGGCGCGAGCTGCGGGAGGCGGTCGGCGAGGCCCCGATCGGGCCGGACGAGGCGACCCGGTTCGCGACGTCGCTCCAGCGGGCGTACGCGGTCGACCACGAGACCACCGGGGCGCTGCTGGCCGAGGTCGGCGCCGCGTGGGTCCGGGGCCTGCCGCTCGACCGGATGCGCCGGTACCTGCGCGATCTCGCGGCGGTGACGCCGTCGGCGCCGGATCGGGCGCTGCGGGCGTGGCTGGACCCGGATCGGATCACCTGGGTGGTCGCCGGGGATCCCGCCACCGTCCGACCGCAGCTCGAGGCGCTCGGGATCCCGATCGTCGACCGGGATCCGTGATCGGTGACCGCGGCCGGGGTACGGGGTGCCGGCAGTGGGGTGGCCGATGGGGATCGAGTCCGAGTGGATCTGGATGGACGGCGAGCTCGTCCCGTTCGCTGACGCGAAGGTCCACGTGTTGTCGCACACGCTGCACTACGGCCTGGGCGCGTTCGAGGGGATCCGGGCGTACGAGCAGCCGGACGGGCGGGCCGGCGTCTGGCGGCTCGACGAGCACCTCGAGCGGCTGTTCGACTCCCTGAAGATCTCGCGGCTGCCCGCGCCGTGGTCGCGCGACCAGATCCGGCAGGCCTGCCTCGACGTGTTGACCGCGAACCGGTTCAAGGCGGCGTACGTCCGCCCGCTCGCGTTCCTCGGGATGGGGGCGATGGGCCTCGGCGCGCGCACCAACCCGCTGCACATGGTGGTCGCCGCCTGGCAGTGGGGCGCGTACCTCGGCGACGAGGGGCTCGCGAACGGGGTCCGCCTCCGGACGAGCTCGTTCAGCCGGAACCACCCGAACGCCGCGCTGTCCCGCGCCAAGATCGTCGGGCACTACGTCAACAGCATCATGGCCCGGTACGAGGCGACGGACGACGGGTTCGAAGAGGCGTTGATGCTCGATCACCACGGGTTCGTCGCCGAGGGCACCGGCGAGAACCTGTTCGTGATCAAGGGCGGGGTCGTGAAGACGCCGCCGGTCGCGAACATCCTGCCCGGCATCACCCGCAAGACCGTGATCGAGATGCTCGAGCGCGACGGGTTCCAGGTGAAGGAGCAGCTGTTCGGGCGCGACGCGTTCTACGTCGCCGACGAAGCGTTCATGTGCGGCACCGCGGCCGAGATCACCCCGATCCACTCGCTCGACCGGCGGGTGGTGGGCGACGGGCGGCCCGGCCCGGTGACGAAGCGGGTCCAGCAGCTGTACGCCGAAGGGGTCCGGGGGCGGGTCGACTGGATGAAGCGGTCGATCACCCTCGCCGGCACCGCGGACGCCGCGACCTGACGTTCGAAAATTCGAGACATCCCGGCCACCCACGGCGGGGATGTCGCGCTCCCGGCGCGCGGCAGGGCTGGACCCGACGGGACGCACGGCGGGACGGTCTGGCACGCGGGTTGCTAGACTCGGGGTCGAGAGGACCCCGTGACCGTACCCGAGCGCCGGACCGCCGCCCCGACCGAGGCCTACGCCCCGCGGTACGTGGTGTGGGAGCTGACCTTGAAGTGCGATCTGGCGTGCGGCCACTGCGGCTCGCGCGCCGGTCGCCCCCGCGCCC
>JBEBJW010001309.1:0-2528 GCA_040079715.1 Myxococcota bacterium
GCGGGGGTCGACGCCGCCTACGCCGAGGCGTCGGTCGTGGTGTCCGCCGCCCGGTACGAGGCGTTCGGGATGGCGATCGCCGAGGCGGTGGTCCGCGGGCTGCCGGTCGTCACCACGCCGGCCGGGGTGCTCGGCCACCTGCCGCCCGGAGCGGTCGTCGTGGTCCGCGACGACGACGCGCTGCGGGTCGAGCTCGACCACCTGCTGTCCCACCCCGAGGCCCGCGCCGCCCAGGCCGAGGCCGCGGCCCGCGCGATCGTCCCGGACTGGGCCGCCCAGGCCCGCCGGCTCGCCGCGGTCCTGACGGAGCTCGGATGACCGCGACCGAATCGACGTTCGACCCGCGGTGGCTCCGGATGCGGGAGCCGTACGATCACGCGGCCCGGTCGGTCGCGCTGGTGGACGCGCTCGCCGAGGCGCTTCCGTCCGGGGCGGTCACCCTGGTCGATCTCGGCTGCGGGCTCGGATCGAACCTCCGGTTCGTCGCGCCGCGGCTCGCCCGGCCCCAGCGGTGGCTGCTGGTCGACCACGACCCGGTGCTGCTCGAGCACGTCCCGGACGCCCTCGGCGCGTGGGCCCTCGCCCGGGGGCTGCCGTTCCGGACCGACGGCCGGGTGCTCTCGGCCGGAGCCATCGAGGCGGAGCTCGTCCAGCACGATCTCCGCGCCCCCGACCCGTGGCCGGACGGCGACGCCACGGTGACCCAGGCGGTGCTGGATCTCGTCGACACCGCGTTCCTCGAGCGGCTGGCCGAGCGGGTGCCGCTGCTCGCGGCGCTGACCGTCGACGGGCGGCTCGGCTGGCACCCGTCCGACCCCGACGACGCGTTCGTCCACCGCGCGTTCCGGGCCCACCAGCTCGGTGATCGGGGGTTCGGGGCCTCGCCGGGTCCGCACGCGGCGGCGTGGCTCGCAGGGCGGCTGGCGGCGGCGGGCCACCGGACCTCCCTCCGGGAGGCGGACTGGGCGTCGGACCCCGCGATGACCGCCGCGATGATCGACGGGATCGCGCACGCGGCGGCCGAGATCGACGATCCGGACCGGGTCCGGGCATGGGTCGACCGACGGCGATCGGCGGCGGCGGTCGCCGGTGGCGCGCTGTCGGTGGGCCACCTCGATCTGCTGGCGGTCGCCGAGCCGCCGGCCGGATACCAGGGCTGGCTCGGGAGGGACGGGACGTGATCGACCGGTGGTCGCTGCTGCTCGAGGCCGCGCGGACGACGTCCGACCGGGTCGGTCCGCCCGGGTCCGGGCTGGTGAAGCGCGACGGCACGTGGCACCGCGAGTGCGACGACCCGGACGGGCTGATCGACCCCCTGTTGCCGGTCCTGTCGGACGGGATGAAGGTGGTGGCCCACCTCGCCCAGAGCCTCGACGGGCGGATCGCGCTGCCGGACGGCCGGTCGCGGTGGATCTCCGGCGAGGCGGACCTCGTCCACACCCACCGCCTGCGGGCGCTGTGCGACGCGGTGGTGGTCGGGGCGTACACGGTCGAGGCGGACGATCCGCAGCTCACGGTGCGGCACTGCGCCGGTCCGTCGCCGGTCCGGGTGGTGATCGACCCGCGCGGGCGGCTCCGGAGCGACCGGAAGGTGTTCGCCGAGCCCGAGCCCGAGACCTGGCGGATCACCGCCGAGCCGACCGGGGCGCCGCACGATCTGGTGGTGCCGGCGAACCGCGGGGTGATCGACCCTCACGACGTGCTGCGGGTGCTGGCCGATCGCGGGCTGAACCGGATCCTGGTCGAGGGCGGCGGGATCACGGTGTCGCGGTTCCTGGCGGCCGGGGTGATCGACCGGCTGCACCTGGTCATCGCGAGCGTGATCGTGGGGGCGGGGCGGCCGTCGCTGACGCTGCAGGACTCGCACGCCCGGTCGCTCGCGGCCTGCCTGCGCCCGCCGATCAAGGCGTACCCGCTCGGCGGCGACGTGCTGCTGGACTGCGCGATCCGCGAGCGGGCGCCGGACCACGTGGCGCTCGAGTGACGGAGGCCGAGCTCGCGCGGTGGTCGGAGACGGCGGAGGCGCTCGGCGTCGCGGGCGCGATGGCGTCGGCGGCCGTCCGGGGGGAGGGCGTCGCGGTCGAGGCGCTCGGGTCGGCGCGCCTCGTGTGGGCCGGACCCGGCTCGCCGCTGTCGCGGGTGTACGGGTTCGGGTTCGACGGGGAGGTCACCGGCGCGACCCTCGACGCGATCGAGGCGTTCTACGCGGGCCACGGCGTCGTGGACGGCCGCGGGATCCGGATCGAGCTGTCGCCGTACGCCCACCCGTCGGCGCTCCCGGCGCTGCGGGCGCGCGGGTACGGGGTCGAGCAGTTCAAGGACCTGCTGGTGCGGGCGCTCGGTCCCGGGTCGGGCGCGCTGCCCGCGCCGGCGATCCCGGTCCGGTCGGTCGACCTCGCGGATCCGGCGGCGGTCCGGGCGGTGGCGCTCGCGGTCGCCACCGGGTTCGGGAACGGCGTCGCGCCGGACGAGGCGGGGGTGCGGCTGGGGATCCAGCTCGTCGCCCAGCCGGACGCGGCGACGTTCGC
>JBEBJW010001310.1:0-2524 GCA_040079715.1 Myxococcota bacterium
GCTGCCGCTTCGGCCGTAACCGCGTCGACGGCCTGCCCGGCCCGATCCGCGGCCTGCTCGGCCCGCTCCGCCGCCGTCCGCCCCTCGGTGAGGGCGTCGCCCGCGCGCGCGATCGCCTCCGGCACGCCGTCGAGCGCGTCGTCGACCCGGCCGGACGCGCTGTCGAGCTGGGCCGCCATCGCCTCGACCACCGCCGACGCGTGCCCTGCCGCCCGGGTGGCGCGGTCGATCGCCGCCAGCCGCTGGGGCTCGTCCGGCGGCGGCCCGACCAGCTCCGGGATCCCGAACCCCGGCGCCAGATCGTCCTCCACGTCCGCGAGGTACGGGCTCGCCGCCGCGACCAGCTCCGCGAGGGTCCGCCCGGGCGCGCGCGCCGCGGCCTTCCGGGCGGCGTCGATCACGATCGCCGGGTCGGTCGGGCGCTGGTCCGGGAACGGGGCGAGCGACGTCCGGACCACGGCCACGAGCTCGCGCGGCGCCTGGTCGAGCCGCTTGACCGCCTCGCCGGCGCCGACCTCGTCCAGCAGGGCCCGGCCGCTCGCGGCGTACACCACCCGCCCGGTCGCGAGCTCGATCGCGCACAGCGCCACCGCGAACGCGTCGCTGGTCCAGTCCTCGGCGTCGCCGTCGAGCCGCTCGGGCGGGCAGTACCGGAGCGAGTCGGCGACGGGGACCTGCGTCTCGTCGCGCTGGAAGTCGAGCAGATCCAAGGGCGGCAGCCCGTAGCCGACGAGGGTGACCTTGCCGCGATCGTCCACCGCGAGTCGCCACGGGTCGAGCGAGCCGTGGCTGCGGATCCCGCGGTCTGCCCCGGCCTTCGCCGCGCCGGCGAGCGCGCTCAGCGCCTCGGCGATCAGCTCGAGCGCCGCGCGGGAGCCGCCTCCGCCCTCCTCGGCGAACACCGACACGAGCTCGCGCACCGTGCGGCCCGCCGGGACCCGGTAGGCGAACACCCCGCGTCGGGCCGCGATCAGCGGCGCGACGCCCTCTGCCATCGGGAGCTCGAGGAAGTCCCGCACCGGATCGAGCGCCGCCGCGAGCGCGGGATCGTCGCGGAAGTCGTCGTGGAACGCGACGGCGACGTGGTGGACCCCGCCCATGGACAGGTCGACGAGATCCGAGATCGGTCCGCGCACCCGACGCGCTCCGATCGCCATCTCCTCGAACCGCGCCATCCGACCTGCCTCCGCGCCCCGTACCCTATCCGTCGCGGCGGTTCGAGGATAGGACGCCCCGTCTCCTGGGGTTTCGCCGGTGAAGAACGTCGTCCTGGTCGCGCCATACTTCGGCGGAAACATGTTGCACTGCATGCGGTGCTTCGCGAACCTCGACATCCGGCTGGGCCTGGTCACGCAGGAGCCGGAGGAGCGGATCCCCGCCGATCTCCGCCCGCGGATCACCGGCCACTACCGGATCGGCAGCGCCGGAGACGCCGGGCAGCTCGCCGCCGCGGTCGCCGCGTTCCAGAAGGAGTGGGGGACGGTCGATCGGCTGGAGGGGTACCTCGAGCAGCTCCAGGTGCCGATCGCCGAGGCGCGGGACCTCCGCGGGATCGACGGGCTCGGCGCCGAGGCCGCGAAGAACTTCCGCGACAAGAACCGGATGAAGCGGGTGCTGCGCGAGGCAGGGCTCCCGGTGGCGCGGCAGGCGCGGGTCACCGGCGCGGACGACGCGCGGGCGTTCGTCGAGGAGGTCGGGTTCCCGATCGTGCTCAAGCCGATCGACGGCGCCGGCGCCCGCAACACGATGCGGGTGGTCGACGAGGACGACCTGTACGGCGCGCTCGAGCGGCTGCTCCCGTCCGAGGACCAGCCGGTCCAGGCCGAGGAGTTCGTCCGCGGCGAGGAGCACACGTTCGAGACGGTCACGATCGCCGGCCAGCCGGTGTGGCACTCGTCGACCTACTACCTGCCGGGCCCGTTGCACGTGCTCGAGAACCCGTGGATGCAGTACTGCCTGCTGCTGCCGCGCGAGCGATCCGAGCCGCACGTCGAGGCGTTCCGCGAGACCAACCGGCGCGCGCTCCAGGCGCTCGGGATGGTCAACGGCCTGTCGCACATGGAGTGGTTCCTGACCGGCGACGGCCGATCGCTGGTGTCCGAGGTCGGCGCGCGGCCGCCCGGCGCGAACATCATGACGATCAACGGCACCGCCCACGACGTCGACTTGTGGCAGCACTGGGCCCGGCTCCAGGTGGACCGGGTGTGGGAGGTGCCCGAGCGCAAGTACGCCGTCGGGTGCGCGTTCCTCCGGGCGCAGGGCCGCGGCACGCAGATCGCGCGGATCGTCGGGCTCGAAGCCGCGCAGGAGGCGATCGGTCCGATGGTCACCGCGGCAAAGCTGCCGGTGGTCGGTCAGACCCGGTCCGCCCACTACGAAGGCGACGGCTGGGTCATCGTCCGCCACCCGGAGACCCGCGGCGTGGTCGACGCGCTGCGCCGGATCGTGACCGGGATCGTGATCGAGGCCGGCTGAACGAGGGCCTGAGCGAGAGGGGCTGCGCGAGACCGGCTGAGCGAGACCG
>JBEBJW010001311.1:0-2524 GCA_040079715.1 Myxococcota bacterium
ACACCCGACCGGTCGCGTGGTGGCACGCGTTGGCGAGCAGGTTCCGGACCGCGGTCTCGATCCGCTCCGGCACCACCTCCACCCGGCACGGCGGGCCGTCGACCGCGCGGAGGTCGTCATCGCAGCCGGTCGATGGCGGCAGCGATGTCGTCTCGGAGCTGACGAAACGCAGGCACGTCGCGAATCGGTCCGTCCGGGTCGAGCCGCTCCAACAACAGGCGCCGAACGACC
This sequence comes from Myxococcota bacterium, assembly GCA_040079715.1. GTDB lineage: Bacteria > Myxococcota_A > UBA796 > UBA796 > JACKER01. The sequence goes on from JBEBJW010001311.1 coordinate 232, forward strand.
GCGAACGGCGGCCGATGTCGCCGCGGGAGGTCGATCTGCGCGTCGTCCACCAGGCGCTGCAGCAGTTCCTTGGGGCGGGCGCGCTCCTCGATGGCTCCCGGGCGTGGCACCGCGAGCGTCCCGCGGCCGCGCGGCTGGCCCGCCGCGGCCCGGATGGCGTCCTCGCCGCTGACCAGGATCCACGCCTCCGTCTCCTGGATCGGCACCACCGGAACCAGGGTCGCGGATCGCAACGCGACGCCGGCGTCCGCGATCTCCGCCCGACGGGCGGTCGGCGAGGGGCCGTCGGCATCCCGGTGAACGAACGTCAGGTTGACGTCGGAGTACGCCCCCAGCGCGCCGCGTACCTTCTCGACCACCGTGTGTCCCGGCCGGACACCCAGCCGTCCGAAGTCGACCCACCGAACGACGGCCTCGCGGGCGCCCGCGCGAACACAGAGCGACTCGAGGATCCTGGCCAACATCGCGTCCGACGCGCCCTCGGTCACGAGCAGCGCCCGAACCTCGGGATCACGGCTCATGCGCGACCAGCGGGAGCTGCGCTCCGACGGCGCTGGTCAGGTAGGCGATCGCCACGCTCCGCGCCACGCCGGGATCGTCGTCCGTGCTGCGCCAACTGCCCGACCGATGCCGAAACCGCACGGTGGCCGTGGGCCGCCCGTCGATCGCCATCACCACCCGCTCTGCCACCAACAGATCGCCGAGCCGGTCGGCACCTTCGAGGAGCTGAACGATGCCGGGCGCGTGGGTGTTCACGATCACCTGCCGCAGGGGGTTGTCGTCTCCGGCGACCTCCATCGGATCCACCGCGATTCGCGTCAACAGGTCCAGCATCGCGGACAACCGCAGGGGGTGAATCCCGTTCTCGGGCTCCTCCATGCACAACAGGCGCCCGGCGCCCGGATCCGCCGAGATCGCAGCGAGCGCCAGGAACCGGAGGGTGCCCTCGGACAAGGCTCGGGAGCCCATCCAGGGTCCGCCCGGCTCGCTGAGCTCGAGCTCGTACTGCTGGTTCGCGTCGTTCGCGACCACCCGGATCCGCTCCACCGGGACGAGCTCGGACAAGGCCCCGGTGATCGTGGCCCACACTGCCTCGCGCGCCGCGGGATCAGGACCGAGTCGCCACAAGGTGCCCGGGAGATGACCTCCCGCGGACGTGATTCCCGCGATCTCTCCGGTCTCCCAGTACTTGTCCGGACGCCGCATCGCTCGCGGATCCAGCGCGATCTGGCGCCACCCCGACATCTCGAGCTTGGCGGCGTAGATCGTCGGCTCGTCCGCGCTGTTCGTCGAGCCCACCACGGTCGACGACGTGTCGCGGGCTGGGAACGGCCGTCCGCTGGATCCTCCGTCCTGATGCGTTCGGACCACGCGGATGCCGTTGTCCGTCGTGGTGGAGATGAACGGTGCCCCTCGGCGCGCGCCGGTGACGACGGACTTCCGGAACGCCTTGCTGTGGTGCCAGCGAATGTGCGTCGGTGCGTCCCCCACGTTGATGTGCGCCAGTCGCTCGTTGCTCAACACCACCCGGCCGTACCGCTCGGCGCCCTCCGGCGGCTGATAGGCGAGCTCCAGCTCGTACCTGAGGAGCGTGATCGAGGGTTCTCCGGTCCTCCCGTACGGGTCGCGGACCTCGCGCGGCACGATCATCTCGGCCGCGAGTCGAATCGGGCGGAAGTCGTGGCCCTCCGCGCCTCGTCGTCGGCCGAACAGCTCTCGCGGGTCCGTCGGATCGTCCTCCGTCCCACGAACGAGCCGGGCCGCCTCTGCGATCCGATGTTGGGCGAGCAGCGACAGGAACGCGATGGCGTCGAACAGGTTCGACTTGCCCACCCCGTTCGGTCCCGCGATGCAGGTGAACGGGCCGAACGCCACGTCGACCCCGCTCAAGTTCTTGAAGCCGTCCACTTCGAGGCGAAGCAGCATGGCTGCTCCCATAGCAAGGTCAGGCCTCGGTCGGCAGCGCGATCCGGAACGTCGCCCCGCCGCCCGGCGCGGCCTCCGCCGCCACCGTCCCGCCGTGGGCCTCGACGATCGCCCGGGTCATCGGCAGGCCGAGGCCCGTCCCGCCGACGCGGGTGGTGTGGTACCGGAGGAACAGCCCGCGGAGCTCGGCCTCGTCGAGGCCCGGGCCGTCGTCGCGGACCACCAGCGCGGCCTCCCCGGGGCGGACCTCGGTCGCGACCCACACCCGGCCGGTCGCGTGGTGGCACGCGTTGGCGAGCAGGTTCCGGACCGCGGTCTCGATCCGCTCCGGCACCACCTCCACCCGGCACGGCGGGCCGTCGACCGC
>JBEBJW010001312.1:0-2519 GCA_040079715.1 Myxococcota bacterium
CCGCCGACGCTCCGAAGAAGGAGGAGCCGAAGTACCCGATCGTCAAGCCGTCGGGCGTGATCTACACCCACTGGGGGATGGACCTCGCCGAGGACGCCGACGGGTACAACGAGTTCGCGATGGACCGCGTGTACGTGCGGGCCGACGCCCAGGTGTCGAAGAACGTGTCGACCCGGGTGACCCTCGACGCCGACCGCCTGAAGCCGGTCGAGGTCGCCGAGGACACCGAGGTCACCGTCGACACGAAGTACCGCGTGTTCGTGAAGCACGCGTACGTCGAGTTCAAGGAGTTCGGCGTACCGGGCGTGAAGATCCGCGCCGGGATGGTCGACACCCCGTACACGCCGTTCTACGACAACTTCTGGGGCAACCGGTACATCACCGAGTCGTTCGCGAAGAGCCAGAAGATCCTCGAGACCGCCGACCTCGGGTTCGCGGTGGTCGGCTCGCACGCGAAGGGCCTGGTCGACTGGAACGTGTCGGTGCTGAACGGCGGCGGGTACGCGAAGCTCGAGTCCGACGCCGGCAAGTCGGTCCAGGCGAAGGTCACGGTCGACCCGCTCGCGCCCGGAAAGGAGCTGAAGCTCCCGATCACCGCGTTCGTGAACTACGACACCAACGCGACCGACGAGGTCTCGACGCTCACCTGGGTCGGCGCGGCCGGGTTCGCGCACGACTACGCGGTGTTGTGGGCGGAGATCCTCGGCACCTCGTCCGACGGTGTGTCCGGTCTCGGGTACTCGGCCACGGTGAACCCGAAGATCCCGAAGGTCGCGGGCCTCGTGCTCCGGTACGACCACTTCGATCCGGACGGCGACACCGACGACGACGGCAACACCGTGCTGATCGCCGGGCTGACCCACGACTTCTGGGAGCGGGTGTCGGTCGCGGCGACGTTCGAGCAGACCGCGACCGAGGCCGAGCCGGACGCCCCGTCCCAGGGGATCTTCCTCCGCGGTCAGGCCGGGTTCTGAGCGCGCCGGGCGCGCCCGCGGTACAACCCCACGGGGGGACGCGGCGGGTGTCGCACTGGGCGCTCGATCTCGGGACCACGAACACCGGCCTCGCCCGGTGGAACGAATCGGACGAGCGGGCCGAGCTGCTCGTGTTGCCGGACCTGTGCCGGGATCCGTCCGGCGACGACCCGCTGCAGGCGCCGGGCACGATCCCGTCGGCGACCCACCTCGTCCACGACACCGACGTGTGGACCCGCCTCGGACGCTGGTCGTTCGTCGCGCGCCGTCGGTTCTGGGGGCGCCACGCGTACATCGGGCGCCAGGCCAGCGAGCGGAACGTCAGCCGGATCCACCCGGCGTACGCGCCGTCGTTCAAGCCCCACCTCCAGCACCAGGCGCTCCGGCCGATCGCCCGGCTCGGCCGGACCACGTTCACCGCCCGCGACGTGACCCGGGTGTTCCTCCGCGAGCTGCTGGCCGAGACCCAGCGGGTGACCGGCGAGCGGATCCGCTCCCTGACCGTGACCGCGCCGGTCGACGCGTACGAGGGCTACCGGGCCGAGCTCCGCCAGCTCCTCGGCGACCTCGGGGTCGAGGTCCGCCAGTTCGTCGACGAGCCGGTCGCGGCCGCCGCCGGCTACGGGCTGTCGGTCCGCGGGCACCGGACGGTCCTGGTGGTCGACATGGGCGGCGGCACGACCGATCTCGCGATCGTCGGGATCGACGCCCACGCGGTCGAGTCCGGCTCCGGGCGGGTGCTCGCGAAGTCCGGCCGGCCGCTCGGCGGCGATCTGGTCGATCGGTGGGTGCTGGACCACGTGTGCCGCGCCCTCGGGACCACCGCGCCGGACGACCCGTTCTGGTACCGCCTGCTCCTCGACGAGGCCCGCACGGTCAAGGAGCAGGTGTTCCTGGTCCCGGAGGCCCCGTTCCACCTCCGTCCGCCCGAGGGCTCGGTCGGCGAGGTCCGGCTCCACGGCGCCGACCGGGAGGTCTCGGTCTCGCGCGGCGACCTGGTCGAGCTCCTGCGCCGGAACGGCCTGTACGACGCGCTCCGGACCTGCACCGACGAGGTGATGGCCCACGCCGGTCGCGAGGGGCTCGGACCGGACGGGCCGGACGAGGTGCTGCTGGTCGGCGGGTCGACCCTGCTCCCGGGCGTGTTCCCGTACTTCGAGGAGCGGTTCGGCCGCCACCGGGTCCGCGGGTGGCAGCCGTTCCACGCGGTGGTGCTCGGGGCGTGCACCCTCGCCGCCCGGGGGTTCGCGCCGTCGGACTACATCGTCCACGAGTACGCGATCGTCCTGTACGACCCCCAGACCGGCGAGCGGCGGACCAAGCCGATCGTGCCGGCCGGGACCCGGTTCCCGACGGCGCCGGACCTGTGGCGGAGCCTGCTCGTGCCCACCTGCTCCCTCGGCGAGCCCGAGCGGATCTTCAAGCTGGTGGTGTGCGAGATCGGCCGGGCGCCGGAGCGGGAGCGGAGCTTCGGGTGGGACGAGTCGGGCGCGCTCCACCGCCTCGACGCCGGCGGCGGGCTGATCGTGCCGTTGAACGAGGCGA
>JBEBJW010001313.1:0-2511 GCA_040079715.1 Myxococcota bacterium
CACCCTGGCCATGTCGTCGGGGGGCCCCACCCTGGCCATGTCGTCGGGGGGCCCCACCCTGGCCATGTCGTCGGGGGGCCCCACCCTGGCGAGGCCTCCGGCGAGGGCTCCGGAGGGCCGACCGATGACGACTGACGTGCTCGCCGCGGGGCTGCTCGCCGCCGTGCTCGTCGCGTACGTGCTGACCGGGGTGGCGGACTACGGGGGCGGCCTGTGGGACCTGCTCGCGACCGGCCCGACCGCGCCCCGCCAGCGCCGCGCGATCGCCGACGCGATCGGCGCGACCTGGGAGGCGAACCACGTGTGGCTGGTCGCGGCGGTCGTGATCACGTTCGTGTGCTTCCCCCTCGCGTTCGCGGCGATCGGCACCGCGCTGCACCTGCCGCTGGTCGCGCTGCTGGTCGGGGTGGTGCTCCGCGGCACCGCGTTCGTGTTCCGGGCGTACGACACGCAGCGGGACGTGGTCCACCACCGGTGGTCGGTGCTGTTCGCGGCGTCGTCGGTCGGGTCACCGGTGATGCTCGGGATCGTGGTCGGCGCGATCGCGTCGGGGTCGATCCACCTGGTGGACGGCGTGCCGGACCGCGGGTTCGTCTGGACCTGGCTCGCGCCGTTCCCGGTGGTGGTCGGCGGGCTGACGCTCGCGATCGCGGCGTTCCTCGCTGCGGTGTACCTGACGCTCGACACCCGCGGCGACCCCGAGCTCCAGGAGCAGTTCCGGGTCCGCGGGCTCGGGGCGGCCGGCGCGGTGTTCGTCCTCGCGTGGGCGGCGTTCTTCCTCGCCCGGACCGGGGCGCCGGTGGTGTGGGACGGGCTGTGGTCGGCGTGGTGGGCGATCCCGTTCCAGCTGGTGGTCGGCGCGACCGGGCTCGGGTGCATCGGCGCGCTGTGGACCCGCCGGTATTCGTGGGCGCGCGACCTCGCCGCGGCGCAGACGGTGCTCGTGATCGGCGGGTGGGCGGCCGCCCAGTGGCCGTACGTGGTCCCGCCGGATCTGACCGTCGCCCACGCGGCGCCGCCGGCGGTGACCCGGATGCTGGTCGCGACGTTCGCGGCCGGTGGGGTCCCGCTCCTCGCGGCCTACGCGTGGTTGTTGCGGACGTTCGGCAAGGCCTGAGGTTACGGTCCGTTCCGGGGCAGGGCAAGGGAGCGGGGCAATGCGGATCGTCAACCTCGGGTGGCTGGTGCTCGCGATCGGCTGCGACGGCGTGAAGGACTACGTCGTCACCACCGACACCGACGGTGACGCCGACACCGACACCGACAGCGACACGGACGCGGACACCGACAGCGACGCGGACAGTGACACCGACGCAGACACCGACGCGGACAGCGACACGGACGCGGACAGCGACACCGACGCAGACACCGACTCGGACGCGGACACCGACACCGCCGGCTGCGATCCGACCGAGGTCGCGGTCGGGTTCACCTGCCAGACCGCGCTGTGCAACTACTGCACGGACTGCAACACCTACGACGAGCAGCTCGCGGTGACCGACGTGTGCGCCGACACGGGCACCACCTCGACCTTCGGGTGCTGCAACACCCGCCAGTGCACCGACCCCGTGCTCGGCGGCCCGATCGACGTGATCGACTGCGACGACGGGTACGGCGGGACGCACTGGTACTTCGACGCGACCGGCGCGATGCTGACCTACAGCTGGGCGACCGACTACAACGGCACCTGCAACGGCCAGGCGTTCGGGATGACCTACGGGCCTGTCTTGACCGACTGCCGCTGACCGACTGCCGCTGTCCGAACTGGCGTCGACCGACCGCCGCTGACCGACCAGGCTGACTGACCCCTGCCTGGGGTCAGCGGCGCCGGGTCCCGCGCCGCCGACCGCGCCCGAGCCACCACCCGACCGGGAGCGCCAGCCACGTCGCCGGACCCCCGGACCCGGCCGCGATTCGGCAGCCGCACCCGACCGGCTGGTGGTCGTCGAGGGAGGCCGGCGCCCGCGGCGTCGACGTCGTGGGGGTGCCGGTGCCGGTCGTGCCGGTCGTCGGGGTGGTCGTGCCGCCGGTGGGCTCCGGGACGCACTCGCCGAGCGCCACGGCGGGGTCCGCGTCGTCGCAGTCCCACATCGCCGCGACCCCGTCTCCGTCGCCGTCGACCCACAGCGCCGGGTCCCCGTCCGGCCCCCCGGTGGCCCCGAGGTCGCTCTGCGAGTCGTCGAGGTCGTGGTCCGCCGGGTCGCCCACGTCGACCAGGACCCCGTCGTACACCGGGATCGCCGCGTCCGGGCAGTCGGTCGCCGGGTCGAGGTCCGGGAACGGGTCCGACGCGAGCGCCACCGGGTCCTGCTCGTCGACCCCGGCGGCGTACGGGGTCGTGTCCCAGAACGCCGACCCCGACAGGTGGAGCGGGGTGTTCACCGCGACCAGCGCCGGCCGCGAGCCGCCGGAGAACACGCTGCCGGAGATCGCCAACCCGGGCCCGCCGTCGGCGCCGATCACGCCCGCGAGCGAGGCGGATTCGTCGTCGATGAACGTCGACTGGAGGAC
>JBEBJW010001314.1:0-2511 GCA_040079715.1 Myxococcota bacterium
CCCCTCGAGCGGGATCCCCCACGGGCGCCGGAGCCAGGCCCACCACGCCGCCCACGATGCTCCCCACGAGGCCCCCCACGAGGCGCCACGGTCCTCGCCGCCGACCTCGCCCCCCTCGGCCGCGATCCGCGCCATCAGCCGCTCCTCGAACCCGTCGGGGGCGGCGACCGGGCCCTCCTCGCGCAGGAACCCGACGGTGAACGTGAGCGCGTCGAGCCGCTCGCGCAGCCCGGGATCGCGCTCCAGGTCCGCCTCGAGCTCGGCGGCCATCGCGTCGTCGAGCTCGCCGTCGAGCCAGGCGGTCAGGCGTTCGTCGTTGGCGGGTCCGGTTCGCATGGGGTCAGGTCACGTCCTCCTTGTTGTAGCGGCGTCCGAGCACGACCGCGAGCTCCGCGCGGGCGCGGTGCAGCCTGCTCTTCACTGTACCTCTGGGAAGTTCGAGCAGATCGGCGATCTCCTCGTACGACAGGTCCTGGACCTCGCGGAGCACGATGATCTGCCGCTGCTCCTCGTCCAGCTGATCGAGCGCCGCCTGGAGCACCGCCGAGGCCTCGTCCGCGTGGAGCGGCGCGTCGGTCCCCGGCCCGTCGTGGGCGAGCTGGCGGGTCGGTCCGTCGTCGGTCGGCTCCCCCTCCAGCGGCTCGTGGGATTCGTGGTGGCGTCGACGACGGTACAACCTCCGGTTCTTGCAGTGGTTGATCACCACCCGGTACACCCAGGTCGACAGCTGCGCGTCCCCCCGGAACCCCCCGAGGGACCGGAACAGGGCGAGGAACACGTCCTGCGCTACGTCTTCGGCGATCTCCCGATCCCCCATCCACCGGACGCACAGCGTGAACACGCGGTCCTTGTACCGGCGGACGATCTCCCCGAACGCGCTGCGGTCACCCTCCTTGAACCTCCGGACGAGCTCGGAATCCGTGACGGGATTCGCCATGCTGTCCGTCTCCCCATCGTTCGACCGCGCGATCGACGAACGGTTCCTAGAAATCCTCGTCGAGGTGCTTGGCCTCGATCTTCACGCGCTTCCCGGTGCGGACGCTGCTCAGGATCTCGTCGAGGGTGACCCGCGGGTTCGGGAAGATCGCCTTCTTGACCTTCGCGTTCCGGAACGTGCAGCCGTCGATGTTCGCGAAGTCGAAGTCGGCCTCCTCGAGGTTCGACTCGTCGAAGCAGGCCTCTCGGCACTCGGAGTGCCACAGGCTCGCGCCGGACAGGTCCGTCCCGCGGAACGACGCCCGCGACAGGTTGCACTCCGCGAGCTTCGCCCGCCGGAGGTCGGCCCCGTCGAACGCGACGGCGGTGAGGTCGATTCCGCGCAGGTCGGCGTCGGCGAGCGAGTCACCGCGGGCCAGGGCGTCGATGATCTGCTTCTTGGTCATGGTGCGGGGACTGCCCATCGGGGTTCGCGCTCCTCGGACCGGGGGTGGGTCAACTGGTCGACGATCAGCGCGCCCAGCCGACTGCCGGTCAGCCGGTCGGTGTGGAACGCCCCTCCGGGGTTCAGCGCGTTCACCTCGATCACGTGTCCTCCGATCACGTCGAGCCCTGCGAGCCGTACGCCGGCGCGCAGGAGGTGGGGCGCGAGCTGGGCTCCGAGCTCGCGCTCCTGCGGACCGATCTCCGTCGGCTCCGCCTGTCCGCCTCGCTTCAAGTTGTGCCGGAACTCTCCCGGCGCGCGGCGCCTCAGGTAGCCTCCGATGACCGCGCCGTCCAGCCAGACGAGTCGTTTCTCGCCGATCTCGGCCTCCGGCAGGTACTGCTGGACCACCACGTAGCCGTCGTCCGTGTCGCGGGCGAGCTCGAACGCCTCGTCGAGGGCCTCGGTGTCACCGCGGCGGACGTGTGACACCTGGCGACCGCCGCTGCCGCGGGCCGGCTTGACCACCACCCCGTCCGGCTGGGTCTGGTGGAACACGTGGCAGGTGGCGCGGCTGCGGGTCACGACCTGGAGCGGCCGGTGGACGCCGATCAGCGTGGCGAGCCACCCCTTGTGCGACACGCGGACCACGCCGTCCGGGTCGTTCACCACCCGCACCCCGCGCTCCTTCGCCAGCGACGCGAACGTCAGCACGCCGAGATCGAGCGGGGCGGCGCGGAGCAGCAGCAGGTCGATCCGCTCGAGGTCGACGTACCGGCGGGTGGCGCGGCGGTGGACGAGCTGCTCGGCGATCCGATCGGCCGACATCGGGGCGTCGATCGCGTGGGCCCGCGCGATCACCCGACCGGTGGCGTCGACCTCGTAGTCCCACGGCTCGACGAACCGCACCTGGTCTCCGCGATCGAGCGCGATCCGGGCGAGGTGGACCGTGGTCCAGGTCTCGTCGACCGACGCGGCCCGGCTGATGGCGAACACGATGCGCACCGGGGCCAGGTAACGGGCGCCCTCTCCGGCGGCATGGCGATCCCGCCGCGAGCCCCGCCCGCATCCGCGGCGCGACCTCGCCGAGGACGCGCGGCTCGGGTCACCGAACGCCACGAACCCGATCCCGCTCGACGATCGGCCTCTCG
>JBEBJW010001315.1:0-2504 GCA_040079715.1 Myxococcota bacterium
CTGGAGAACCCGGAGCTCCCGGGCCTCTACCAGTCGGGCGTCGTGTACAAGCGCGAGACCGAGGAGACGTGGTCCGACTACATCAACCTGCTCGCCCAGGGCTGGGAGGACTGCGACTCGCTCGCGTCGGCCCGGGCGGGTGAGCTCCTGGCCCGCGGCTGGCGGGCGATGAAGCGCGGCGACGGCGGGTTCGACGAGGCGAGGCGCCGTCGGCTCGCGTCCATCCCTGCGGAGGTGTTCCTCCGCACCCGCACGCCGCCCGACGAGCCGGGCTTGTACCACTGCCTCGTTCGCTACCGGGTGGGCTCCCGGTGGCACATGGACGATCCCAGCGCCCGCCTCGGAATGCTCGACCAGCGGCTCACCGGCCCCGAGGTCGCCCAACGCCTCGCCCTCCAAGACCGACGCCCCCGTCGCAGGAGCACCTGATGTCTCGCTTCGCAACCGCCATCGACCTGCACACCTGGAAGACCCGCCACACGGGCCGGAAGCCGAAGAAGGGCCGCAAGGCGCGCCGCAAGGGCTACACCTCCGCGGGCTCCATGGCTGGCGAGGAGACCCACCGCGACCGCGATCGGGAGCGGAACCGCGAGCCCGACGCCGAGTACGAGGACCCCGACGAGGGGCAGCTCGAGGGCTGGGACGGGGACCTCGACGCCGACCTCGATGCGGACCAGTCCGATCGCATGCCCGAGGAGGACCTCGGCGACGACGAGCCGTTCGAGGATGACGATCGGCGCCACGACGATCGACACAGCGGCGATCGGCACCACGATCGGCATCGCGACGACCCGCACCATGACGAGGAGGACGACGTGGGCCTCTTCGGGCGCCGTCGGCGCCGCCGGGAGGCTGCAGCTGCTGCGAACGAACCGCGTCGCGCTGGTCCGCTGGTGAAGCTGCGGTCGGCCGGAGGTCGGACGTGGGCACCGCCGGTCGAGCTCGGCACCAACATGCAGGTACGCGCCCGTCGCGGGTTCCGCGCCGCGGTGGTGGAGATCAAGCCCGGTCTGTTCGTCATCGCCGAGGTCCCCCAGACGTCGGTCGAGTTCGGTTTCGGGCCGCTGCTCCTCGGGCCGGCGCTGGTGAAGACGCTCAGCCGAGCGTTCGGACGTTCCCAGGCGGGAGAAGGCGCCGGCGACGGGGTGCAGCGGCCCGAACTTTCCCAGCAGCCCGCCCCGAGGCAGCTCACGGGGCCGACGACGGCTGCACCGGACCCCCGGCTGCCGCAGTGGGTCGACGGCGAGGTCGCCGCCGAGCTCGGTTGCGGCCCCTACAAGAAGCGGGAGCGCGCATGACCTGGGAACAGATCAAGGCCGACTTTCTGGCTCGCATCCAGGGGCTCTACGAGAGCACCTACGGTCGCCTGTCGTCCGCGATCACCGCGACGCCCGAAGCGTTCCGGCAGCGGGTGACGGGCTACTTCGACCTGCTCGCGCAGATCCGCGCCAACCTCGAGCGGATCGTCGCGCGGCTGCCGAACCCCCCGCAGAACCAGGCCGACGCGGCGCTCATCGCGAAGTACGCCGAGTTCAAGGCGATGTACGACGCGCTCGTCGCTGGCGTCGCGAGCAACGCGGTCGCGGTGAAGACCGAGATCGGCGTGGCCCCGGCCGTCGTGGTCCTGGTGATCGGAATCATCGGGCTCACCGTCGCGGGCGTCGTCTGGGCGGTCGCGTCGTACGAGTACGCGGTCTCGCTGCGCGACCAGACCAACTTCATGGTGAAGGAGCTCGACGCCCGCGTCGAGTCGATGCGCTCTGGCGCTCAGCTCCCTGCGACCACCGCCCTACCGCCGTCGGCCCCGGTCGCTGCGCCGCCCTCTCCCGGTGGGATGGGGGCCGGATGGGCCTGGGTGTTCGGGGGCCTCGCGCTCGCCGGTGCCGCCGCTGTCTACGTCGTTCCCAAGCTCGGAAAGGGGTGAATCATGCCCGATACCCGTGAGAAGTTCCGCCTGAACATCGTCGGCGCCGACGAGGACGTGCCGCGCCTGCTCCTCGCCTACGGGCGGGGTTGCGGAGGCGAGGTCGCCCTCGTGATGCGACCGCGCGACGGCCAGGCCGCGCTCGTCCACCAGGTGAAGAAGCAGCCCGCGAAGGTGTGGGCGAGCGATCCGGCGCTCCTGCCCGGCGCGAAGGTCACCGGGGACGCGCCGCTTGTGCCGGCGCTCGACTTCCCGGCGGCCGACGCCGTCGCGCTGGTGCGCCGCCTGAAGGCGAGCCCCCCGGCGAAGGGCCCGGCGAGCCTCCGCGGCACCTGGCGCGGCGCTTTGTTCTGCACCGACGGGAAGCCCACGATGGTCCTCGAGCGCCGGGTCGCGAGCTACGGAACCCTCAAGGTCCGGTCCGACACCGACGGGCACTGGCACGCGTCGTTCGAGCGCGACGCGAAGTGGTTCTCGGTCGAGAGGCGGGAGGAGACGCCGGCGTCGACGACCCTCGTCGAGGCGATCCAGCGCGGCATGGTCGAGATGACCGGGCTCGTCTCCGAGGCGTGCAGCTTCC
>JBEBJW010001316.1:0-2502 GCA_040079715.1 Myxococcota bacterium
GGGGGACGGGCGTCCGCGCGGGAGCCCGCGGCCCGGGTCGCGGCGGGGGCGGTGGCGCGCCAGGTGCTGGAGGCGCTCGCGCCGGCCGGACGCCCGCCGGTCGAGGTGGTGGCGTGGGTCGACGCGGTCGCCGGCGACGAGGCCGAGGTCGACGCCGACTCCGTGACCGCCAGCGCGGTCGACGCGACCGACGTCCGGTGTCCGGATCCGGCGGCGGCGGCGCGGTTCGAGGCGGCGATCCTCGCGGCGCGCAAGGACGGCGACACGGTCGGCGGGGTCATTCGGTGCGTGGCGCGCGGGGTGCCGGCCGGGCTCGGCGAGCCGGTGTTCGACAAGCTCGACGCGGACCTCGCGAAGGCGATGCTGTCGCTGCCCGCGGCGAAGGGGTTCACCGTCGGGTCCGGGTTCGACGGGACCCTGGCCCGCGGCACGGCGCACAACGATCCGTTCGTGGCGGACCCGGGGCGCGGGATCGGCACGTCGTCGAACCGGTCCGGCGGCATCCAGGGCGGGATCAGCAACGGGATGCCGGTCGCGCTCGCGGTCGCGTTCAAGCCGGTGGCGACGGTGTTCCGCGACCAGCAGACGGTGACCGACGCGGGGGTCCCCGCGGTGCTGCGGTCGCGCGGCCGACACGACCCGTGCGTGCTGCCGCGCGCGGTGCCGATCGTCGAGGCGATGGTGTGCCTCGTGCTGGTCGACCACTGGCTCCGGTGGCGGGGGCAGGTCGGCGAGCCGCCCTCGGTCCCGCTCCGGTAGCGGTCAGTCCACGCACACCGGCGTGCGGTCCTGCGCCAACGTCACCGGCTTCTCGTCCACCGCGCAGCTCCGGCCGTCGGTCGACACCCAGTACGCCCGCCGCACCAGATCGTGGTCGCAGCCGCAGAAGCCCTTCCGCGGGGCCCGGATCAGCCACCCGCCGGGGTGCGGCTCGACCTCGATCCACGGCACCGGGGGGTTCACCGCCTGGTACCCCGCCGCCTCCTCGAGCCACGCCTCCCGCTCGCCCGGGGTCAACGGCAGGAACAGATCCCGCTCGTAGAACGCGAGCAGCCCGACGGCCTCGGTCACCGACTCGACCGGGGCGAACTTGCTCGCGACCTGCGGCTTCGACGCCAACGCCACCGGGGTGCCCTCGACGGTCAACAGCAGCTCGCACGCGTGGGACAGCCGGCAGCCGACCGAGAAGTCGTTCCGGTCGGTGGCGGTGTTCTCGCAGTCCATCACCACCGGCCGCCCGCCCACCGCGAGGCTCCCCACCGCCGGGAGCGCCACCAGCTTCTTCTTCGCGGCCTTCGCGATCGCGTCGTCGGTCGCGTACGGCGCCAGCGCCGGCTCGACCCCGGGGCCGAACGTCGGCGGCCCGGGCGGATCCGCGATCGCCACCCGGTCGGTCAGCGGCGGATCGCCCGCGAGCGTCGCCGCGCGCTCCACGCACCGGTACCGGCCCATGTCGCCGGGGTCCGGGAGATCCAGCGGCCCGGCGACCGCGGCCACCGCGAGGGTCAGGGTCCACATCCGCGCCTCCGGTGCGGGTCATACCGGAGGAGCGGGTTACCCGCAACCATGACCGATCCGCTCGTCGGGCTCGCGATGGCCAGCGTCGCCACCGGGGCCGTGTGGTGGCTGTGGCGCCGGTTGGCCCGCGCGGACGAGACGCTCAACCGCGCGATCGCCGCGCTGCGGTTCGAGGGCGACCCGGACCCGCCGAGCTGGGCGGGCGGCGAGGTCGACGGCACCCCGCTGGTGCTCCAGGTGGTCGACGCCGGGATCGAGCTGCGCGGGCCGGTCGAGGCGCGGACGTCGGCCGTGACGTTCGACGGCGAGGTCCAGTGGCGCTCCCCGGTCGACCCGGTCCTCGGGGAGCACGCGTTCGACGCGGTCGTGCGGATCCGGACCGTCGACGAGCTGCGCCTGTTGGCGGCGCTGGACCCGTCGACCCGCGATGCCGTCGCCGCCGCCGTCCGGGCCGGGGCCCGATGGACCGGGACCGGGTGGGTCGCGGTGTTCGCCCGGGAGGCCCTCGCGGTGGACGAGGTGGTCGCCGCCGCCCGCGCGATCGGGCGGGCCCACCGGTGCCTCGCCCGGTCACGGGCCCGGCCGCCGATCGCCGCGGTGGTCGAGCGGCTCCAGCATGACCGGGCGGTGGGGGTGCGCCGGCGGGCGCTCGCGGTGCTGCTCCGGCACAACGCGGTGACGGTCGAGCGGGTGCGGCCGTCCCTCGGCGACATCGACCCCGAGCTGCGGATCACCGCCGCGGAGGCGCTCGGCGCGTGGGACGTCCTGCTGGAGGTGGTCCGGACCGGCACGCGGACCTGGCGGGTCCGGGCCGCGACGACCCTCGCCCGGGTGGCGGTCCCGATCGGGCCGGACGATCGGGCGGCGGTCCGCGACGTGCTGCTCGCCGCGCTCGACGATCCGGAGGTCGGGGCGGTGGCAGCGGAGGGGCTCGGCGCGCTCGCCACCCCGGAGGTGTTGCCCCGGCTGGTCGAGGTCGCGCGG
>JBEBJW010001317.1:0-2494 GCA_040079715.1 Myxococcota bacterium
GGTGGGTCCGATGGCGAGTGGCGAAGCGACGGGAGGGGACCGAGAGCTGCTGCGGGAGCGCGTCCGCGCGCGTCTCGACGAGACCGGGCGGACCCAGCGGCAGATCGAGACCGATTGCGGTTGGTCGTCCGGGACGTTGACCCGCGTGTTCGGCGGGCGGAAGACGATCGACACCGAGTTCCTCACGGCGCTGGCCGGCGCGGTGGGCGTCGACGTCCCGACCCTCGTGTCCGGCACGACCTACGCCGACTGGTTCGCGACCACGATCCCGGATCCGATCCCGTCCCGGCCGATCGCGGACGCGCCCGTCACGGCCGCGGTGACTTCGCCGGCAGAACCGCAGCGAGCGACTGCGCCGGCGGCCTCGGGGACCGGCACCGGGGCTGCGGCGACGACCGCCCCGTCTGCGCCTGCGGCGGAGCCGAAGCGGGCCCGCGACGTGCCGCTCGAGGAGGTCCCGACCCTGATCACCGGCCCGACGATGATGCGTCCGGCCGAGCCCGCCGAACCGGCCGAGCCCGCGGGGCTCGCGACCGGCGCGTCGGCGGCGAAGGTCCGCCCGTCCGAGGTGATCACCGCGGTCGAGCCGGCGGTGGCCGTGGCGGCGCCGGTGGCAGCGCCGGAGCCGGTCGCGGCTACCGAGGCGCACGCCCCGGACGCGCTGTCCGAGGAGGTGGTGCCCCCGGGGTGGGGCGACAACGGGGCGTCCGATGCCGCCCACGCGGATCCCGGCGACGCCGAGGGCGAGCCGGACCCGGGGCGGATCCGACGGTGGCTGCGGACCATCACCCGCAGGGTGTTCGGAGGCTGAACGATGCTCGGTGACCTGCTCGCAGTGCTGGTGTTCGGGGGATGCGCGACGGGAGGACCGGCCGGCGACGGCTCCGGCGCGGCCGCAGCGGTGAAGATCGCGTTCCAGTCACGCGGGGAGGGCGAGATCGAGCCCTGTGGTTGACCCAAGCATCCACTGGGCGGTCTGTCCAGGCGCAACACGGTGATCGCGGAGCAGCGGGCGAAGGGTCCGCTGGTGGTGGTCGATGGCGGCAACTCGTTGGCCCCCCCGGTTCGCGGGGCGGTCGCGGGAGGGTCGGCGCTGGATCAGCGTCGGATCAAGGCTGAGCTGATCGCGGACGCGACGCGGCTCGCGGGGATCGACGCGATGGCGCTCGGGCCTGCGGATTGGTCCCTGGGGGTGGAGTTCGTCCGGAACCTGGTCGACTCGCGGCAGCTGCCGGTGCTCGCCGCCAACCTGACCTGCGACGGTGCGGCTCCGTACCCGGGCGGGAAGGTCGTCGAGGTCGCCGGCAAGAAGCTCGGGTTCGTCGGGGTGACCCTCGGCCCGGTCGAGGGGTGCGAGGTCGGCCCGGCGGTCGAGGCGATGGACCGGGCGGTGGCCGCGCTCGGGCCGGTCGACGTGGTGATCGGGCTGGTCCCGGCGGACGGCGATCGCGCTGCGGCCGAGGTCGGGACCCCGTCGGTCGATCTGGTGATCGACAGCCGCGGGCGAGCCGCCGGCGGACCGGGCGATCACCGGGGCGCCGCGATGTGGGTCAGCGCCGGCAGCAAGGGCAAGACCGTCGCCCTGATGGACCTCGCGTTCGTCCCGGGGGCGACCGGGTGGTCCCAGACCGGTGAGGTCGAGCGGCTCCAGAAGCAGATCGAGACCGCCGAGGCCCGGCTCGAGGGGCTCGACGAGCGGCTCGACGGCAAGCCCGCCACGAAGGACACCGAGCTGTTGACCCGCCAACGGGACGGGTACCGCAAGAACCTCGCCGAGCTGAAGGCTCGAATGGCGGAGCTGGCCGATCCGGGCCACCACAACACGTTCACCGTCACCGAGGTCCAGCTCGAGGCGGCGCTCGCCGATCACCCGGAGACCGCGAAGCTCGTCGCCGACGCCAAGACCCGGATCGCCGGGGCGCCGACGTCTCCGGATCCGGCGGCGGCCGCGGGCCCGCGGACGGTGGCGGACACGAGCTCTCCGTTCGTCGGGGGCGAGGTGTGCGTCGGGTGTCACCAGACCGAGCACGACCAGTGGTCGACCACCGGTCACGCTCGGGCCTGGCAGTCGCTGACCGCCGCGAACCGCGCGATGGACGACGACTGCTGGAGCTGTCACGTCACCGGAGCCAAGGCTTCGGGCGGGCCGGACACCGCTGCCGCGTCGGCCGGGTTCCGCGACGTCCAGTGCGAGGCCTGCCACGGGGCGGGGCGGGCCCACGCCGCCGCGCCGGCCGAGGCGAAGCTGACGGTGGATCCGCCGGCCGAGACCTGCCGGCAGTGCCACGACGGCGACAAGGACGGCGGGCGGTTCGACTTCACCGCGTACCGGCCGAAGGTCCTCCACGGGGCCGAGTCGAAGCCGTGACCGGAGCCGCGGGGGCACCGGGGTTGAACCGGTCGCCGACCGCGGTGGCCGGCGTCCTCGCGGGCCACGCGACCGACGAGGTCGGCCGCACCGGGGTGACCGTGGTGGTGTTCCCCGACGGCGCCC
>JBEBJW010001318.1:0-2492 GCA_040079715.1 Myxococcota bacterium
CCACGTAGCCGAGCGCCCACGCCGCGCCCGAGATCCGGCCCAGCAGGCTCGACGGTCCGAGATCCGGCAGGAAGCTCGCGACGAACGACTCGCCGATCGAGAACCCGTAGTTCGACACGATCACCAGCACCATCGCGAGCGCCGTCGCGCCCGGGCCCGCCAGCGCGAGGCCCGCCGTGGCCACCACCGTGATCACGGTCGAGGCGAGCAGGAACCGCTTCTTGTGGCCGACGTGATCCATCCACGCGCCCAAGACCGGCAGCGTCAGCACCACCAGCCCGTACGAGATCGACAGCGCCACGCTCCACAGCAGGTTCCCGGTTCGCGCATCGCCGACCACGATCTTCGGGAACACCACGGCGTAGTACACGGTGACGATCACCGTCGTGTAGCTGCTGTTCGCGAAGTCGTACATCGCCCAGCCGACCACCTCGGACCGAGACGCCATCCCACCCCCGCCGCCAGGTCTATCCGCGTCCGCCTGCGCTCGGCTGACGGGATCGCGGGTCAGCGGGCAACGGGGGCGCTACATTCGGAGCCGGAGGGATCGTGGGACGCTGGTACACCGTTGCAGTCGTGGCCGCGCTGGCGTCGTGCGCTGGCGACAAGGACGACACCACGATCGAGCCGCTCGACGACGGCGACGCGGACACCGACGCCGACGCCGACAGCGACACCGACACCGACTCCGACGCGGACACCGACCCCACCACCCCCGAGCTGTGCGGGCTGGTCGCGATCCCCGCCGACGCGGTCGACGTGGCCCTCACCGACGATCTGGCCGCTGCGGTCGCCGCCGCCGCCCCGGGCGCGACCCTCGCCCTCGCCGACGGGATCTACGCCGTCACCGGTCCCCTCCGGCTGACTCAGCCGATCACGCTCGTGTCGCGCAGCCAGTCGCCGGACGCCGTCACGATCGACGGGGGCCGGGTCGGGGGCGATCTGATCGAGGTCACCGGCTCGGACGTGGTGCTGGCCCACCTCACCCTCGCGAACAGCGTCGATCATTTGGTGCACGTCGCGCCGGCCAGCGGCGACCTCACCGGGGTGAAGGTCCACGACGTGCACCTCGTGGACGCCGGGCACGCGGGCGTGCGAATCGAGGGCGCAGGCCCGTACGCCGACGACGGCGAGGTGTCCTGCTCGACGATCGAGCTCACGGACGCGGGTCGGTCGTACGCCGGGTCGCAGTGCGCCGTCGGCGGGATCGAGGCGGAGGGCGCCCGCGGGTGGACCGTACGCGACAACCACCTCGTCGGGTTCTTCTGTCCGTTCGGGCAGTCGGGGGCGGGGATCCGGTTCTGGCGCGGCAGCCGGGACACCGTGATCACCCGGAACCAGCTCAACGACGTGTCGATCGGGATCGTCGCCGGCGAGACCCAGGACCAGATCGGCCGGACCTACCCCGACGCCCCGTGCGGACCGGCGATCGTCCAGTCGATCGGCGCCACCGTGACCAACAACATCGTCGCCGCCTACCGGGACGACCTCGTCGACAGCGATCGCGGGATCGTGGTCGGGATTCGCGCCGAGTCCAGCTGCGACCTGCTGATGGTGCACAACTCCGTGTTCGCGGTCGCCGAGCCGTCCAGCAGCTCGATCGAGCACCGGTTCGCCGCCACCACGGGTTCGGTCGGCAACAACCTGATGAGCCACGTGATCCGTCGCCTCGACGACAGCGCCGCCGACGACGTCCAGAACCTCGAGAACGTCACGTTCGACACCTGGTTCTTCCCGGCCCAGGGGGACTTCCACACCGCCCCCGCCGCGACCTGGGCGATCGACCAGGGCTCGACCGAGTTCCTCGACCGGGTGCCCGACGACGTGGACGCTGAGCCGCGGTCCGACGGCCTGCCCGACGTCGGCGCCGACGAGCGATAGCGCCCCGGTCCTCCATTCCGGCGCGTGCGGGCGGCCCGGCCTCCGGCCGTCGGGCTCCTCCGGGGTCGCGGCCGAGCCCCTCCGCAGCCTCCTCGCCGCCCGGCCCCGCTCCGCGGGACGAGCGGCACCGGCGCACCACGCCCTCCGGATCCCTGCCGCGGAACACCCGGCGCCGGAGATCAGTTCTGGAACTCTCGCGGACGGAGCGACTCGACCGACGCGCCGGCGCGCTCGGCCGCGTCCATCAGCTCGCGCGCGCGCTCGACCGGGATCCGAACCTCGCGCTCGACCCACCGCCGCCAGGCGCCCTCCTCGAGGTGCGCGCGGACCTGCATCAGGGTGGCGCCCGCCACCGCCTCGGACTCCCGCTGGTGCACGACGCTCCGGACGTGCGCTGCCATCACGGCCAAATGCTCTGCCACGACCCACCCCCGACGACACGAGATCGAAGCGTATCACGGACCGAGCCCGAGGCGGCAACCCGTCCGGGTCGGATCCGACGTCGAGTTCGCACGCCGGAAGCGGGCCCAGACGGCAACTTCGCTCCGCTCCCAACGGGGGAACGGGTGGGGGTGGGGCCGCCGAAGCCCAGGGTCCCGCCGCACCGTTCG
>JBEBJW010001319.1:0-2492 GCA_040079715.1 Myxococcota bacterium
CCGGCGTGCGGGCGAGGTGCTGGCGCACCAGGCTCGCGCACAGCGTCTCCAGCGCCCGGTCCACCAGGTACGCCGACCCGTTGCCGCCGGTCCGCAGCTCACGCTGGAGGGTGCGCGCCACCCGCTCGAGCTCGTCGTCGGTCGTGGTCGCCGCCAGCAGCTCGGGCAACGCGGCGAGGAGGGGGTGGAGCGCGGTGTCGCGCAGCACGAACACCCCGCACAGCAGCCGGGTGTCGTCGCCGTCGGCCGGCCGAGCCGCGCCGGCGAGCACGTCGACCAGCGACATCGGCCGCGGGCGGTCCCCTTGACCGAGCCGGTGGGCGTGTCCGCCGAAGCAGGCGACGAGCTCGCCCGGGCCGAGGTGGAGACGGCGGGACCGCGTCTCGAGCACGACCCCGCCGCGCTCGACCAGGTGGAACGGCACCACCCGCGCGTCCCGCTCGCCGCCCGCCAGCCCGACCAGCGCGTCCGCCGCGGGCACGTCGACCGCCCACGGCGCGGCGTAGCTGTGGTGCAGCACCACGCTGCCCGAGATCCGCAGCGGCTCGAGGGCGCTGCTCAGCGCGTCCGGCCTCGGACCCACGGTGAGACGATCGGATCCGGATTCGGACGAATCGGGCATGGATGCGCCTCCCCGACACGCCTATCTTCACGGGACCGACGCGCGCCATCGAGCGCCCGCCGACAGGAGGTCCCGATGATCACCGCCGAGCTCGGCTGGCTCGCCGCCAGCGCCCTGTTCACGTCCGTGCTGTGGATCCCGTACGTGGTGAACCGCATCGTGGAGCACGGCGTGTGGAACGCGCTCCGAAACCCGAACCGGGACGACCGACCGACCGCGGCCTGGGCGGACCGGCTGATGGCCGCGCACGCGAACGCGGTCGAGAACCTGGTGGTGTTCGCGCCGCTGGTCCTGGTGGCCCACGCGGTCGGCGCGACCGGGCCCGCGACCGCCGGCGCCGCCGCGGTGTACTTCTTCGCCCGGGTGACCCACGCCGTGGTGTACACGGCCGGGATCCCGGTCGCGCGGACCCTCGCGTTCGTGGCCGGGTTCGCGGCGCAGGCGGTGTTCGGCGTCGCGATCCTCGGGGCGGCGACCCACGGCGCGCAGTAGGGTGTCCTGAGGGAGGGCGGATGGCGGGCAGCTTCGGAGACCTGTTGGCGAAGGCCGGGCTCGCCGCTGGCCCGCCGACGCCGGAGCCCGCACCGGCCGAGGTCGCGCCCGCGGTCGCCCCCGCCGGTCCGGCGCCGCTCCCGGCCAAGCTCGCGCTTCGGTACGGCAAGAAGCAGGGTTCGAGCGGCAAGGCCACCCGGATCTCCGGGCTCGTCACCGACCACGCCGGGTGGCTGAAGCGGCTCCAGTCCGAGCTCGGCGTCGGCGGCCGGGTCGACGGCGACGAGATCGTGCTCCAGGGCGACCAGGTCGAGCGGGTCGCCCGGTGGTTCGAGAGCCAGGGGGTCGCGAAGGTCCAGCGCTGACCGTCACGTCCCGTGTCGGGCCCTCACCGCGCGGCGACGAGGCCCAGCCGCAGCAGGCTCTCGGCGGTGGCGACCAGCGCCTCCTCGGGCGGCCGCGGGTCCCAGCCGAGCACGCGGCGGGCCTTCGCGTTGGTCGCGTCCCGCCGCTTGCCGAGCTCGGGCGCGATCTGCTTCAGCGCCGGCTCGCGGAGCGCGGCGAGCCGGACGAGCCAGTTCGGGAGCTGCCGGGTCGGGACCCGCGCCGCGCGCTCGCCGAGGCTCGCCTTCAGCGCCAGCGCCATCTCCCGGATCGACACGAACTGCCCCGACAGCGCCAGGAACCGCTCCCCGCGGGCCTCCGGGCGGGTCATCGCGAGCAGGTGCAGCTCCGCCAGGTCCCGCACGTCGACGACCCCGAACCACAGCTGCGGGCAGCCGGGCATCGCGCCGGACAGCAGCCGCTGGACCAGCACGATCGACGTCGACAGGTCCGGACCCAGCACCGGCCCGAGGATCGCGGTCGGGTTGATCACCGCCAGCTCGAGGCCGTTGCCCTCGCGCGCCACGAAGTCCCACGCCGCGCGCTCGGCGATCGTCTTCGACTTGACGTAGGCCCGCACGCCCTCCGGGTCCGTCCACACGGTCTCGTCGAACGGCGCGCCCTGCGGCGGGTGCCCGTACCCCACCGCCGCGAACGACGACGTGACGACCACCCGCTTCACCCCGGCGTCGCGGGCGGCCCGCAGGACGCGGAGGGTGCCGTCCCGGGCCGGGATCACGAGCTCGTCGTCATTCTTGGGGGCCGCCGGCGGGAACGGCGACGCGACGTGCAGGACGTACGCGCAGCCGGCCACCGCCTCGGCCCAGCCCGCGTCCGACGTGAGGTCTGCCGCGGCGAACGACAGCGCCTCGCCGGGGTCGCCGCCGCCGACCCGGATCATCTCGCGGACCTGCCCCTCGCGCGCGAGGCTGCGGACCGTGGTGCGGACGCGGTACCCGGCGGCGAGCAGCCGCAGGACGCAGTGGCTGCCGAC
>JBEBJW010001320.1:0-2489 GCA_040079715.1 Myxococcota bacterium
CTCGTGCCCGGGGCGGGCGGGATCGGCGGGTCGGGGCCGGCCGGGAACAACGGCGCGACCGGGACCGCGATCGACGCCGACTGCAACTGAAGCGGCGTAGGGGCGGCGATCTTCGTCGATCGATTCCCCGCCTCTCCCCCAGGGGATGCAGATCATGGTCGACCGCGTCGAAGCCCGACAATCCTCCGCTGCTCCCCTCGCCCCGCGGCCCCGCATCGGGGGACCACGGGACCCTGGATCACGGTGAACTGCACGAGCAGGCGCCCTGGGGAGAACCAGGCGAATCGGCCGCTGCGACACCAGGCAGGTAGAACGCCGCGAAGCCGATCCCGGATCCCGTCGGTCAGGCGAATCGACCGCTGCGACCCCAGGCAGGTAGAACGCCGCGAAGCCCATCGCGGATCCCGTGGGCCCGAGGGAGAGGGGAGAACCTGTCGAGCCGTGGGCCCCCGATGCGGAGGCGGTCGCTCGCGCTACGCCGTCTTCCGCTGCGGGCGGCGGCGCGGGCAGGCCAGCACCATCCGGGTCGCGAGCGACGCCCGGCCCGACACCGCCGCCTCGATCCGGGTCATCGACGCCGCCGCCCGCCACGCCTCGAGCGCCTCCCACACCAGGAACGCCTCGTCGTCCGCGTGCGGGGCCGGCTGGCGCTCGAGCGCGGCGACCATCGCCACCGCGATCGGATCCGGCACCGCCCCCTTCGCCTCGTCGTGGGCCGTGTCCGCGTCGCCCCGGAGCATCCGGTGCAGCGCGAACAGGGCCTGGATCCGCTTCGGGTCCGGGGCCGCCCCCGCGAGGGCCAGGTAGAACAGGCGCTCCGCCTCGTCCCAGTCGTGGGCCATCGTCCGGACCACGCCCATCAGCCCGCGGGCCTGGGCGAGCAGCCCGTTCGCCGCCGCGACCCGGGCCGCCTCCATCACCCGCTCGAGCTGCGCCGTCGCCTCCTCGCCGAGCCCGAGCCCGACCAGCAGCTCGGCCAACCGCATCCGGGCCTGGATCGTGTTGCCGGCGTCGCCCACCCCGTCGAACACCGCGATCGCCTCGCCGAGCTGGGCCGCCGCCCGCCGCCCCTGGCCCGCCGCGGCGAGCACCTCGGCGAGCTGGCGCTGGGTGTGGGCCCGCCCGAGGTCCGCGTCGAGGACCCCGAACCCGTGCAGCGCCTCGACGAACGCCCGCTCGGCCTTCCGCGCCTCCGGGGTGGTCGCGAGGTTCCGCCCGCGGAGCCAGGCCGCGACCGCCAGGACCCACGGATCCGCCGTCGACACCCGGTGGAGCATCATCACCGACTCGGACGCCGACGCGAGCTCGGTGTACAGCCGCGCGATCTCCACCAGCACCCGCGCGTCGTCGCCGGGCGCGTCCGTGGCGGCGGCCCGGAGCTCGACCCGCGCCCGCAGCGGGTGCCCGAGGTACAGGTTCGTCCGCGCGCTCGCGAGGTGGGCCGCGCTGCGCCACCGGGCCGCGGTCGGCTCGGCCAGCGCCGGGTCCGCGAGCAGCCGCTCGACCGCCTCCGCGAGCGGGCCGGCGGGCTCCCGCCCGAGGATCGCGGTCAACCCGACCGCGGCGCCGGCGGCGTGGGTCCCGCCCTGCTGGAGCACCCCGCGGAGGTTCTCCCGCTCGCGCAGCACCACCGCGAGCTCCGGCCGCTCGAGCCACGGGCCGGACCCGAGCCGCAGCCCGAGCTTGCCGTACCAGCTCGCGTGGCGAGCGTGGGCCGCGTCGACCGCGCTGGCCGACATCCCGCGCCGGACGTACGCCTTGACCGTCTCGTACACCGTCCACCGGACGTTCGCCGAGTCGCCGTCGGACGCGATCCGGAGCAGCGACCGCGCGCACAGCGCCTCGATCACCCCGATCATCGCCCGGCCGCGGTCGCCGAGGTCGATCACCGCCTCGGCCGCCGCGAGGTCGAACCCGTCGCGGAACACCACGCACTGGTCGAGGGCCGCCCGCTCGACCCGGTCGAGCCGCTTGATCGCGGCGGCGAGGTTCGCGTCGAGGCCGTCCTCGTCGAACACCTCGCCCCGATCGAGCTGCTCGAGCAGCGCCCCCGGCGCGACGAACGCGGTCCGGGCGGCGGCGGCCTCGAGCGCCTCCGGCATCCGGTCGAGCCGGGCGGCGATCGCGGTCGCCATGTCGTCGTCGAGGACCGTGCCCGGTCGGGCGGCGGCCACCCGCTGGCGGAGGAGCTCGACCGCCTCGTCCGTCCCGAGCGCGCCGAGGCGGATCACCCGCTCACCCGGCAGATCCAGCGGGCCGGTG
Organism: Myxococcota bacterium; assembly: GCA_040079715.1. GTDB lineage: Bacteria > Myxococcota_A > UBA796 > UBA796 > JACKER01. Next base: position 2,263 of record JBEBJW010001320.1, read on the forward strand.
GCCGCGACCAGGATCGGCGCCGACGGCATCCAGGTGTGGACCAGCTTCGGCAGCCCGAGGTGCGGCTGCGGCGCGTCGAGGTACACGAGGACCTTGCCGCGGATCGCGAGCACCCGGCCCACGTCGCCGACGACCTCCTCGGTCCGCCGCCCGGCCCGCCGGATCCCGAGCGACCGCGCCAGGATCGTCGGGACCGACTCGCCCCCGCCGACCGGGCACCGGTGGAC
>JBEBJW010001321.1:0-2488 GCA_040079715.1 Myxococcota bacterium
CTCCAGGAAGAACAGCCGCTCGCAGTACGCCAGCGCGTGCAGGGCCATCACCCGGAACGTTCCGACCTCCACGCGGACCTCCGCCTCCAAGACGCACCGCGTCGGCAGAATCGGACACCGATGGACGGGTGGTACACTTACGGAGGGCTTCGCCGCACCGACCGTCATCCCGACCACCTGAGCGCGGACGGGGTACAGGGCTCGGGGAGGGAGCTCGGCGATGAGCGAGGGTCTGGAGCGCGTCCGCGTCGCCGGGTTGGGCTCGTTGGCCGACGTCGAGCTCCGGCCCGGTCGGTTGACCGTCCTCGTCGGCGCGAACGGGTCGGGCAAGTCGAACCTCCTCCGCGCGCTCCGGATGGTGCCGCTGATCCGCACCGGGTCGTTGCAGCGGTTCGTGGCACAGTCCGGCGGCGCGTCGTCGCTCCTCCACTACGGACCGAAGCGCACGCCGGCGCTGGAGCTCGAGCTCGACTGCGTCCAGCAGGGGAACCGGAACCAGTACGGCGCGAGACTCGGGTTCGCGGCCGGAGATCGACTCGCGTTCCTCGACGAGTGGGTCGGGTACCGGGCCCAGCGGAGCTCGCTCGGCGCCGGCCACTGGGAGTCGGCCCTCGCAGACGCCGCAGCGCGGGGCGTGACCGCGAAGACCGTCGACTACTGGCTGTCCCAGCTCACGTTCTTTCACTTCCACGACACCACGGCGGCGTCGGCGCTCCGCACCAACGCGCGAGCGGAGGACGATCGGTACCTGCGGTCCGACGGGAGCAACCTGGCCGCGTACCTCGGGCGCCTGGAGGCCAGCGAAGACGACGCCGATCGAAGCGCATGGGCCCGGATCAACGGCCTCGTGTCCCGGATCGCGCCGTCGGTGAAGCGGCTCGCCCCGACCCGCGTGGGCGACGAACGGTCTCCGGTGCGCCTGGACTGGATCGACGACCAGGACGAGCGGTTCGGGGTCCACCAGCTGTCGGACGGCACGCTCCGCGCGATCGCGCTCGTGACTGCCCTCGCGCAGCCCGCCGCGCGGCTCCCCCGGTTCGTGTCGATCGACGAGCCGGAGCTGGGCCTGCACCCCGCAGCGATCCGGATCGTCGCCGAGCTCGCCCGGTCCGTCTCGCGGCACACCCAGGTGCGACCGGGTTCCTGGACGAGTTCGAGGCGGACGAGGTGGTCGTGGTCGAGCGGGACGCGGGTCGCACGCGGCTCGTGCGCCCGGACGCGGATGCGCTCCGCGGCTGGCTCGAGGACTACCGCCTGTCCGAGGTGTTCGACAAGGGCGTGATCGGGGGCCGCCCCTGATGCGCCTGATCGTGGTGGTGGAGGGGCAGACGGAGGAGGCCTTCGTCCACGACGTCCTGACGCCCCACCTCGCCGACCACGCCGTGTTCGCGAGCGCCACGATCGTCGGGAAGGTTGTCGCGCAGCGCCGGGGGCACAGGCGCCGCGGGGGAGGGCACTTCCGGAACTGGGAGGCGGACCTCCGACGGCTCCTCGCCAGCGACCGCACCGCGGACCTCCGGGTCACGAGCTTGTTCGACCTGTACGGCCTCCCGAACGACTTCCCCGGGTTGAGTGAGCACGGCGCAGAGCCGGACACGACCCGCCGGTGCGAGAGGCTCGAAGCGACCCTGGCGCGCCGGGTGGGGGACGACCGGTTCATCCCGTACCTCCAGCGGCACGAGTTCGAGGCGCTGGTGCTCGCCGCGCTCCCGACGCTCCGCGATCTGCTCGACGCGGCAGACGACCAGGCCGGCGCCGATCAGCTCGCGCGCGAGATCGCCGGCCTCGCTCCCGAGGACGTGAACGACGGGGAGGACACGGCGCCGTCGAAGCGGCTCGAGCGGTTCGTCCCCGGGTACCGGAAGGTGTTGCACGGCCCGCTGGCTACGCACGGGGCGGGCCTCGCCGCGCTGCGGTCGGCCTGTCCCCGGTTCGACGGGTGGGTGTCGCGGCTCGAGACGCTCGGCTGATCGGTCCGAAGCGCCTCCCCGTGGCTCCCGGGAACCGATCCCCTGGCGTTCGCGGTGTGCAGCGGTCGGTTCAGCACTGGCCCGTGATCGCTCCCCGGACCCCGCCCAGGACGCTCAGAGACCGCGGCGACGGGTTCCCGGGTGTACGGCGGCTGGTCCGCTGAACCGACCGAACGGGTCCGCGAACCCTCGTGGTGGGTCGACCGGTGCCCGTCGAAGGGTCCGACGACCGATCGATCGGCGCCGACGTCGTGGGGACCGCACTTCTGGAATGATCTAGCACAACGGTCAGTTATCATGGTTGTCGACGAGGGCGCCTGCCGATAACCGATCGACACACCACGAGGACGCCGATCGGCGTTGAGCAAATCACAGACCGAGGTGCCAGGGTAGCACCGTCGTTCCTCCGGTGACGCCGTCAGGCGTTGTGGCGAGAGGCTCGTCAGAACCATTCTTTATTCATCTCGGGGTCCGATGCCCCCGGCCGCTCGCCACACCTTTTCTCCTCTTCCCTGTCC
>JBEBJW010001322.1:0-2486 GCA_040079715.1 Myxococcota bacterium
CCTCCGGGTTCACCCACCCGACCGCGCCCCGCACCTGAGCGTCAGGCGGGCAGTCCGTAGGTGACGGTGGCGTGGGCGACGGCGGCCCCGTCACCGTCCACGACGTCCACCACCCCGACGGCCTGCCGCCCGCCGACCCGCAACAGTCGGGCGGTGACGACGATCCGCAGGCCACCCGGCCGGCTCAGGAAGTGGATGTCGAGGTTGCTGGTGTACGCGAGGACGGCCCGCATCCCCAGTCGTCCGACCAGCGCCGCCCACATCGCCGAGTCGACCATCGCCATCAACGTCGGCCCGGACAACGTCCCACCCGGCCGGAGGTGCTCCGGACCTGCGTCGAGCACGACCACCGCGCCGGTCGGATCGACGGCGTCCACCCTGAATCCAGCCGGCGCGATCAGCGGGAACTCCCGCCGGAAGAACGCAGTCAACTCGTCAGCCGACACCCTGCACCCCACTGCGCGAGACGGACCGGTACGGAGACTCGCGGCGCCGCTCCGGGAGGAGCCACCGATCGAAGATCCCGGTCATACTGAAGTGACGGCTCATCCGGATGTGGTGGGCGTCGTGCTGGAGGCACATCGAGTGGCGCACCCCGGCCAGCCGGCGAGCAATCTCGAGCCCTGGCACCTGGTTGACGGGGATGTCCTTCCCACCGTGCTGGAACTGACCCACCATCCACCACTGGATCGCGGCCAGGATCAGCAGGTCGGGCGACAGCGGCACGGCCTGTCGCGCGAGCTCGAACACCAGCACCGACACCGCGAAGTTCCACAGGCCTTCGATCGGGGAGAACCGATCCGGGTCGGCGAGCGCGTTGGGTCGACGCACGGCTCGGTGGTGGTGCGCGTGGATCGGACCGTACAGACGACGGCCGTGCATCGCCAGGTGCGCGAGGAAGTAGACGAGGTCGGTCGCGAGCCACAACGCCAGCAGCTGCAGGTGGTCACCGACCGTCAGCCAACGGACCGGGACAATCTCCCGGTTCACGAGCAGCGCCGCGCCGGCGGTGATGATCCCGAGCGACACGGTGACGCGGTCCCAGGTGAACAGGTCGATCCGGTTCGGGACTGGGCGCGGGGTGATGTACGGGGTGGAGCGGAACAGCACTTCGAACAACGCGTAGCGGGCGTAAACGAGCACCACCCCCACGGCGAAGTACAGCACTGCGAGCCGGATCCACGCTGCGATCACGATCGGGAGAGGCGACAACGCCTCGCTGAGCACGTTGTTGGACCACGCAACGGCGAAGTACAGCACCTGCCACCCGATCGCGAACAGCGGGATCTCGACGGCTTGGCGCGCCGCGAACGAGGGCCACGAGGTCTGGGGCTCGGTGTCCGCCATCAGCGCTGTCGCCAGGTCTGACGGAGCAGACGGGTCGGGGGTGGCGCGCCGCGAAACTGCCAGTTCCACGACTCGTCGAGGAACGCACACCGCAGCACCTGCCGGAGCGCCGACGGGTACCAGAGCGCGCTCGCCGCCAGGCGCCACCACAACCGGACACCGTCGACGGTGAGGAGCGCCCGCTTGCTCGCCTGAATCCAGTACTCCGAGGTGAGGCGGTAGTCTTCGGTCCCGTCCTCCTCGTCGATCAACTCGAACTGGCCGGCAGCGCACCGCTCGAGCTGACCGAGGGTCGGGTACCAACCCCCGAACGTGTGCTGCAGGTTCGCCAGGTGGCGCGCGGCGGTGTGGGCCGGGAACGTGAGCGGATCGCGCAACAGTTCCCGCGGATCGGGTCGGTCGACGAAATGGATCGCGGTGGTGACCAGTCGCCCGTCGCGCTTGCCGAGCAGCCGGTGCGCGACCGCGAAGAAGCCGCGATACACGTGATCGTCCTGGCCGGACACCGCGTCGGCGGTCTGGGCGAAGTGCTCGAGCGAGCCGTTCGCGACCAACCCGTCGAACCGACCGGTCCAGCCGTGATCGAGGCTCCGGTAGTCGCTGAGGTGAACGTCGAGCCCCTGGTCGCGGTCCACCCTCGCCTGCTGTGGCGACACGGTCACCCCGGTGGCCACGATTCCGCGGCGGGCGCACTCCCGCAGGACGCGGCCGTAGCCGCAACCGATGTCGAGGATCCGGCCACCGGCGGCGACCAGGGTCCGATCGACCAGCGCGGCCGCCTGCGCGGCCTGTGCCTGCTCGTACGGCCGCTCCGGGTCGCCGGCGTACAGTCCCTCGGTCAGGTCGGACAGGCCAGCGCCGACCATGGTCCGATCGAGGACTGCGTAGCAGTCCACCACCGCCCGCGCGGTCGACACCAGTGGCGGGGACGAGACGTCGGGTAGGACCGAGGTCAAGGACCCATTCGTAGACAACGAGCACCCCCACGGGGAGTCGATTTACCGCCGTCGTCCGGACTCGTCTGTAACAAGACGTAACCGCGCGAACGATCCGGGTTCTCTGAGGACTCTCCGGCGTCGGGGGCTCCGCGCGTTACGCCTCTCAGGGTCCGGTCGGACCGAGGGCCCGTCACGCCTCGA
>JBEBJW010001323.1:0-2486 GCA_040079715.1 Myxococcota bacterium
CAACGGAGCGGATGGGGTCGACGGAGTGGATGGGATCGACGGCGCGGACGGCGCGGACGGGGAAGACGCGACCGTCGACCCGCTGCTCTCGCCGATCGACAAGGCGTTCACCGGGATCGGAGGGCAGGCGGCGATCGAGGCGATGACCGGGTTCGCGCTGGCGACCGCCGGCACGACCGGCATCGGGTACGAGGCGTACGCGCCCGACCAGCTGTGGAGCGGCGTGACCACGTTCACCGAGACCGTGTCCGGCGACGTCGCCGGTGACGCCTGGCGGGTCGACGTGGTGCGCGACAACTGGTTCTTCGGGGTGCCGGTCCCGCAGACGTTCAGCGAGGTGCTGTCGGGCGACCAGGGGGAGGTCCAGGGGCTGGACAGCATCCTCGGGTTCCCGAGCGTCGTGTCTTCGGATCGATGGGCGGCGATCCGGCGCAACCAGCGCCTGCTCAACCCGCACCTGATCCTGGCGGCGGTCGCGGCCGATCCGTCGCTCGCGACCGACGGCGGGGTCCAGCTGCTGGACGGCAGCGTCCACGACCTCGTGGTGGTCGCCGATCCGGTGGCTCCGATCACGCTGTGGGTGAACGATGTCACCGGTCGGATCGACAAGCTGACCACCCTCGAGAACGACCCGACGTTCTCGGACGTGGAGGTCGAGGTGTTCTACAGCGGCTGGACCGCGTCCGACGGCGCGCTGCTGTTCCCGAGCCGGGTGTTCGTCGCGGTCGACGGTCAGCTCGTGCGGGACGAGACCCGGACCGCCCCGGCGGCGATCGATCCGGCGTTCGGCGCGGACACGTTCACGGTGACCACCAGCCCGCCGGCGTTCGACCCGGACCTCGCGGCGCGCGGGGAGCAGGAGTCCCAGTTCCACCAGGTGTTCTCCGGGGTCGGGATCCCGCTGTCCGGCCTCGCCGACGCGGTCACGCCCGCCGAGCTGTCGCCTGGGGTCTGGCACCTGACCACCGCCTCGCACCACGCGATGCTGGTCGAGCAGCAGGACGGGCTCGTGCTGTTCGACGCTCCGTTGTACCCGGTGCTCGCCGACGCGATCCTCGCCTGGGCCGCGTCGACCTATCCGAACAAGCCGATCACCCACGTGGTGGTCAGCCACCATCACCGCGACCACGTCGGCGGGCTGCGGTCGCTCGTCGCGGCCGGGGCGACGGTGGTCGTCCACGAAGACCTCGTGGACTACTACGAGGACCTGTTCACCCGCCCGCGCACGGTCCAGCCGGACACCCTCGCCGAGCACCCGGTCGCCGCCGCGTTCGAGGTGGTGCCGGACCACGGCTCGGTCACGCTCGGCAGCGCGATCCATCCGGTGACCGTGTTCTCGGTCGCCAGCAGCCACGCCGGCGATCTCGTCGTCCCGATCGTCACCGACACCGGGACCGCGTTCTCGGTCGACGTGTACAGCCCCGGGTTCGGGGTCAACGCGTTCGGGCTCGAGCTCCACACCGCGCTGCTCGCCACCGGGGTCCCGGTGACCACGCTCGCCGGCGGGCACGGGTTCGGCACCCAGACCTGGGCCGGGTTCGAGGCCGAGCTCGTCGACGCCGGGCTCCTGTAGGGATCCACCCGTCGTCCGACGGCGCCGAGGTCCGGGTGGCGTCCCGTCGGGCCGCCACCGGTGGACCGGACAGGCTGGGTCAGCGCCCTTCGACCGGCGGGGGCACCACGGCCAGTGGCTCTCCGTCCAGCGCGGCGAGGAACAGCCGCCGGACCTCGTGGTGACCCCGCTCGTTCGGGTGGATGCAGTCCCGCTGGAACCACAGCGTCGGGTCCGCGGCGTCGGTCCACTCGCCCTGTTCGTCGTACCGGAACCCGTGGCCGATGAAGTGACCGTGGAGATCGACCCACGCCCACCCGTTGTCGACCGCGTGTTGCCGGGTGTCGGCGTTCAACCGATCGAACGTCGGCTGGAGGAACCCGAGGTCGATCCCGAAGAAGCACGCGTTGACCTGCGCGACGCCGTCGGTCGGGTCGTACACGTTGGTCATCGCGATGAACGTCCCGTCGGGGAACCGCACCGGGTCCTGGAAGAACCGCATGATCGCGGCGATGTTCGCCTCGATGTGCTCTCGGCCCCCGTCGAGGTCACCGCTGAACGCCACGTCGAGGATGTCGTTGCCGCCGATCGTCCCGACGACGATCGTCTGGCCGGAGACCGACGGGCCGAGGAGGTCCTCGAGGTCGGGGAGCTCGGCGTCGAGGACGTCGTCGGTGGTCGCGCCGTCGAGGCTCACGTCGATCACCTCGAGGTCGCCGAACCGCGCGTCGAGGTCGTCGCCGTGCCAGTCGGGCCACGCGTCGTCGGCGTTGGTCCGGAGCAGCTCGGTGTAGGTGACGTCCTGGTCGCGGATCCCGTACCCGCGGGTGATCGAGTCGCCGAAGTACACGATCCGGACCGGGTCGGTCGGGGGGAACGTCGGCGGCCAGTAGCTGTTCACGTCCGGATCGGCGTCGATCGTGGTGGTCGGGGT
>JBEBJW010001324.1:0-2486 GCA_040079715.1 Myxococcota bacterium
CCGGAACCCGTGCAGGCGCCGGAACAGCTCCGGCAGGTGCAGCCCGCGCGCCACCGGCCCCGTCGCGTCGACCACCGCCCGCAGGCACAGGTGGGACCGGGTCAACAGGCGCTCGGCCCCGTCGAGGATTCCCTGGTGCTGCTTGATCACGAACGCCGCGCTGCACACCAGGCCCTGGAGCAGCCACGCCTCGACCGCCGCCCGATCGTGGGTCCGCCACTCGACCTCCCACACCTCGTGGGCCTCCCAGCAGTACCGGTGGTCGAACAGGTCGCAGGCGTACGGGAAGTCGACCGTCGGCGCCCACCCGAGCGTCTTCGGGTGCGGCTGGTCCCCCGGTTGGAATCGGTGCGTGGGGAACGGACGGGCGGTCCGCCGCGGCGGAGGAGGGTCCGGCGGCGGGATCGGCGTCACGGGGCCACGGTCCGCGTCACGCGTCGGCCCGGGCGGCCCGGATCGCGTCGTGCTCGCGGACGTACAGGCGGAGGTTGTCGGTCACCAGCAGCAGGTTCCGGGCGTTGGTGTCGTCGCCGTCGGCCTGATCGAGCTCGTCCATCTGGCGCGCCACCGGCCACAGCAGCTCGAACATCCCGTCGAGGACGGCCGGATCGCACTGCGCGCGCTGCTTGCCGGAGAACGCCTCGCGGTACTGCTGGAACACCGCGTTGGCGGCGGTGCCGAGCACGGTCATCCGCTGGCCGGGGGTGGCGCCGGCGTGGGCGGCCTCGATCTCGTCGAGCTCGCGCCGGTAGACCTTGAGCCGCTCGTCGACGATCGTGATGTTCCGCCGGTTGTTCGGCTCGTCGAACCCCGACAGCTGCAGCGACTGCATCCCGCGGCGGATCTCGTCGAGGCCGGCGATCACCCGCTTCAGGGTCCGCGGCTGGCGCGACAGCCGGCTGTGGTTCGCGAACTGCGCGCCGTACAGCGCGAACTGGGTGTTCGCGAGGTCGGCCAGGCGCGAGCCCTGCTCGGGGAGCGATCCGCCGCGGCGGGCGGCGCGGATCGCGTCGGCCTCGCGGTGGTACAGCGCGATCGCCTGGTCGATCCGGGTCAGCGTGTCGCCGAGCTTCTGGTCGGGGGCCTGCGCGGCGAGCCCGGCCACCTCGGGCCGCCAGCCTTCGAGCTCGCCTCGGATCTCGTCCAGCAGGGCAACGTCGCGGGTGCGGCGGTCCTTCCCGGCGAAGTTCCGGTTGTACCGGCTGATCGCCAGGTCGCACCAGGTGCGGATCCGCGCCGCCGCGACCGCGAACGGGACCGCGCGGGCGGACTCGATCGCCGCGAGCTCCCGGGTGTACAGCTCGCGGAGCTCGGCGATCCGGGCCGCGTGGGGAGCGGCGTCGTCGGCCGCGGCGACGCGGTCGAGCTCGGCGAGCAGCGCCTCCAGCTCCTCGGGGTCGCGGGTGATCCGCGGCTGGCCGGAGAACCGGATCCGGTAGCGGTCGTCGATGCGGTCGAGGGCGGTCGCGGTCTGGGGAGAGGTCGGGTCGGCCATGCGCCTGTGTAACCCCTCAGAACGCGAACGCGACCCGGGCCGAGAACGGGTTGTCGGCGGGGTCGAGGGCGAACGCGAGGCCGCCGAGCAGCGCGTCGTACCAGAAGTGGATCGCGACCGGCGGACCGAGGCGGTACCCGGACGACCGGTACACGTGCCCGAGCACCGTGCCCGTCAGCGTGATGTACGGGATCGACACCGCGAGGTAGGTCAGCCGGTCGTCGGGCTCGGGGATCGCCAGGAGGTTGGTCAGGTGGAACGCGCCGAAGATCCCGGACGCGAGCAGCCAGCCCGCCGTCGGGTCGGTCGCGCGGGACAGGGTCGACTGGAGGACGCCGCGGAACACGACCTCCTCTGCGGCGGCGACCTGCACGAACAGACCCACGTCGATCGCGGCCGCCGCCGGATACGCGACCGCCGGGTCGACGTCGTGGCCGAACAGCCGCGGCCGGGAGCCGGGGTCGATCGCGGCCCCGTCGACCGCGAGCGTCAGCCCGATCGCGCCGACGGTGAGCAGCCCGCCCGCGATCCACACCCGCGGCTCGGCCAACACCGACGGGCGGAACGGGGCGGACACGATCCGGCCGAGGTCCTCGCGCGGGGTGTACGGTCGGCGGTGGGCGAGCGCCTGGTCGATCGACCCCATCCCGAGCGACAGGATGTACACGTCCTGCAGGCCGGTGAGCGGGATCGTGCCGGTGCTGCCGTCGTACCCGTCGAGCTCGAGCGCCGCGGCGGCGGACAGCTCGGCCACCGCCACCGCGCCGAGCGCCGCCCCCTCGGCCGGCCGATCGACGCAGAACCGGCCGACCCCCGGGAACGCCCAGCTCCACGCCGGGTTGCACGGCTTGCCGTCGAACCGACGGGCGGCGTCGAGCTCCTCGGGCGACGGCGGTTCGGCCTCGTCGAGCCGGGCGCCCGCTGCGTCCGCCGCCATCGCCACCGACAACCGTGCGATCCACCACATGCGGCGGTTCTACCACATCAGCTC
>JBEBJW010001325.1:0-2484 GCA_040079715.1 Myxococcota bacterium
GCTGTGGGGCGCGCAGGCCGGCGTGGGCTACGCGCTGTCGCTCGTCGTCGGCGGGCTGCTGTTCGCCCCGACGATGCGGAAGAACCGGTACTGGACCCTGGTCGACCCGCTCGAGTCCCGGTACGGCCGCGGGATGGCCGCGATCCTGCTGATCCCGGCGGTGCTGTCCGAGGTGGTGTGGTCGGCGGCGGTCCTGCTCGCGCTCGGCACCACCTTCGGCACGGTGGTCGGGCTCGACGTGCGGGTCGCGGTGGTCGCGAGCGCGTCGGTGGCGATCCTGTACACCGCGTTCGGCGGCCTGCGGGCGGTCGCGTGGACCGACGTGGTCCAGCTCGGGATGCTGGTCGTCGGGCTCGGGATCGCGGTGCCGTACGCGGTGTCGAACGCCGGCGGGCTGCCGTCGCTGGTCGCGCACGCGGGCGGGATCGGCTGGACCAGCGTCCACGACGCGATCTCGTGGTGGGACTGGACGATCCTGCTGATCCTCGGCGGCGTCCCGTGGAACTGCTACTTCCAGCGGGTGCTGGCCTCGCCGAACGAGCGGGTCGCGGTGAAGATGAGCGTGTGGGCGGGCCTGCTGTGCGGGCTATTGGTGCTCCCGCCGCTGCTGCTCGGGCTCGCGGCCGCGTCGTTCCCGTGGTCGCCGACGCAGCAGGCCGAGATCACCGCGACCCCGGCGTTGGTGCTGCCGTACCTGCTGCGGTACGCGATGCCGGTGTGGGTGTCGGTGGTCGGGCTCGGGGCGGTGACGGCGGCGGTGATGTCGTCGGTCGACAGCTCGATCCTGTCGGCGTCGTCGCTGCTGGCGTGGAACCTGTACCGGCGGCTGCTGAAGCCCGAGGCGGACCCGCGGGAGCTCGAGCGGGCGGTGAAGATCCTGGTGGTGGTGCTGGGTGCGGTGGCGATCGGGATCGCGCTGACCGTCGGGTCGGTGGCGGCCCTGTGGTACCTGTGCGGCGACATCGTGTACGTCGCGCTGTTCCCCCAGCTGACCCTCGCGATGTTCGACCGCCGGGCGAACCGGGTCGGGGCGTTCGCGGGCCTGGTCGTCGCGCTGGTGCTGCGGCTCGGCGGCGGGGAGCCGGCGCTGCACGTCCCCGCGTTCCTGCCGTACCCCGAGTGGGCGGACGGCCAGTTCCCGTTCCGGACCGTCGCGATGCTGGGGAGCCTGCTCGTCGGGTTCGCGGTGTCGCGGCTCACGGCGTCGATCGACCCGCCCCGGCCGCTGGCCCCGATCGGCGATTGACCTACAGCGTGAAGGACTCGCCGCACGAGCAGCTTCGCTTCGCCGCCGGGTTGGTGAACACGAACCCCGACTTCACCAGCGACGACTCGAAGTCGATCTCGGTGCCGTTCAGGAACAGGTAGCTCTTTCGGTCGACACAGACCTTCAGCCCGTCGAACTCGAACTGCTTGTCCGTCTCGTCCGGCGTCGGCACGAAGTCCACGAAGTACGACAGGCCCGAGCAGCCTCCGCTGCGGATCCCGAGCCGGAGCCACGACGCCCCCTTCGACGCGACGAGCTCGCGTCCGCGGTCGGTGGCGGCGGCGGTGAACTGGATCGGCATGGGTGCGCCCTCCGAAGGGGTCGTAACCTCCTGGAAGGGCGACCGGGGAGTCGGTGCGCGGTCGGTCGCTACAGCCGGACCTTGCCGTGCCCGTCGCGCTCGGCCGCGTCGTCGTCGATCCGGTCGCCGGACACGTAGGCCTTCGCGGCCTCCCACAGGAACCGGAGGCCCTTCTGGCCGCGCTGGTCCCAGTACTCGCCGACCGACGGCAGGACCCCGATCAACACGAGGTCGGACGTCTCCGGCCCGTCCGGGAACCACACCCGCCACGCCTCGCTCCACAAGCTGCGGATCCGCGCCCGGTCCTGCTCGAGCTTCGCCCGGCCGGACAGCGACGCATACGTCGTCGCGCTCTGGAACGCGACGTTCACCTCTGACTTGTCGGCGATCTCCTCGGTCTTCGGCGTGTCGGCGCTCGTGACGAACCACACGGTGCCGTCCGGCTCGACCTCCGCCACCCCCATCGGCCGCGACCGCAGCGCCCCACCGGACGTGCGGGTCACCAGCATCCCCGTCCCGAACGACTTCACCACCTCGACGAACCGGTCCTGATCGGTTTCGGCGTGCACGCGCCCTCCCGACCGGGACATAGGTCGCTCGGATCGGCGGCGCGGTGGATGGATGCCGCCGGCGCCCGTCCCCGGGGCGGATCAGCGGCGCGAGCGGTGGATGGATGCCGCAGGCGCCCGATCGGCGGCGTGGTCGGTGACGCGGAGCGGGGGATGGATGCCGCGGGCGCCCGTCCCCGGGGCGGATCAGCGGCGCGAGCGGTGGATGGATGCCGCGGGCGCCCGGTCCCAGAGCCGGATCGGTGGGGCGAACCGTAGACGGCGATGGGGCGTGCGCCGCGCATCTTGGCGTCGAGGGCTCCGGCGGACGCGGGGAGCGCGGCTCCGGGCAAGCCATCGGGGGAGGG
>JBEBJW010001326.1:0-2478 GCA_040079715.1 Myxococcota bacterium
TACTACGAGGGCGACGGTGTGTGGCACCCGCCTGTCGCGCTGCGGTGGCTGTCGCTGCTGGCGGCCCTGGCTGCGTTGTCGACCGTGGTGTTCGTGTACCTGGTGTCCCCGGAGGTCGTGGAGGCCGACAAGCTGTCCGACCTCCGCTGGGGTTCGCCGGTCTGGCTTCGGGTGGCGTGCGCGTGGTGCGGCTGGGTGCAGCGGGAGGCGCTTCGCCCGTCGGAGGTTCACTCCGCGGAGGTGACGACGGATCGGATCACGGTCCGCCGCGGCTCCGAAGTGACGACCCACGCGGTCGGGGAGATCCGCTCGGTCCGGCTGGACGGCGACATCGTCCTCACGCGGCTCGACGGCAGCGTCGAGCGGTTCGGCGCCGGTTGGCCCTACGGGGCGCGCCGCGACCTGGTGGTCTCCATCGCCAACACCGTCGCCCGCTCGGCGTCGCCCGGGTGAGACCCTGCACGAACGGGTGTCCCCGTCTCGCGACGAACCGCTAGCTAGCCTGGCACCGGGGCCAGGTTCGCCAGCTCGGCGCATGCCCAGCGCCACAGCTGGTCGTCATGCTCCACCGCCGCCGGGTCGACCCGGGTGAGATCGGCCAGGAACGACGCGATCAGCGCATCGGACGCCCCGACCGCCACTAGAGCGGCACTCAGGAACTCACGCCACGCGCGCCTCGTCGATGGCCTGCAAGTTGACGACCGCGGCAGCCCGTCGGAGACCGAGCGTGTTCTTCCGGGTGCCGAGGTACCGGGCCTCGTGAGGCTGGTAGACGAGCACGTGCGCCAGACAGTGCTCGATCGCCGTGCGGCGCCGCAGCTCGGCTCGCCCCTCCGGCGTTCTCTTCCTGTCCTGCAGGACCTGCAGCAGGTCCTCGTCGTGGTGGAGGACGACGCTCCGTCCTCGCTCGCTCGTCGTGCACTTGTCGCGCAACACGCACGTGGCGCAGTTCTCGAACCGGATCTGACGACGGCCCGTCGAATCTGCGCGCTCCGGGATCGCCTCGATGTCGCCACCGGGGCACCGCACCTGTCGGGCCTGAAGGTCGATCTGGAAGGCGCTCTTGGGGAACAGGCCCCTGTTGGACTGGTTCCAGGGCTTCGAGAGGATCGGGATCCCCTGATGATGCAGGTCCGCGATCCAGTTCGCCGCCAGGTATCCCCGGTCGATGTACATCGCCTCGACATGCCCGTAGTGCTCGATGTTCTGCCGCATCTGGTCGCCACCGTCGTGCTCCTTCACGTTGGCGGGCGTCACGACCGCGTCGAGAATCAGGTTGTGCTCGAGCTCGTAGCCGATATGGCCCTTGTACCCGTTGATCGGTGTGGACTTCGACTTCCGCCCGTGGCGCATCTGGCGGTCGCTGATGGAGATCTGGCGGTCCGGAGCGGTCCCGTCGATGATGCGCTGGCCGCCGTTCGGGTCCGGCTCGATGTCCTGCCGCACAAGGCGGACGAGTTGGTCCACCGCGGCCTGCAACCTCGCCTGCTCCTCGTCCTTGCCGGTCCGGGTCGGTCGGGCACCGCGCCAGGCGATGAACCGTTCCACGTCCTGCAGCAGGCGTTCCAGCGCCCCCTTCTTCGCGCCGGCGTCGTCCCAGTCGATGTCGAGTCGTGCCTTCACGCTCGAACCGCCGACCACCGTCAGGCCGGCAGCCTCGATGACCTGGTCGAGAACGAGGTCCTCCACATCGGCCGCACAGGCCACGCAGACCATCAGCCCGTGCCCGATCAGGTTGAACGTGTCCTCGACTCGGCCAGCACCCCAGATCGGTGCCGAGTCGAGCGCGACCTTCAGACCCTTGAAGCCGAAGTCCTTCGTCTCCTTCGCGAGCTCGACTGTGCGACGGATGAGCTCACGGTCCATGTCGGCCCGGATGAGGCGGAACCGGAACGCCGCGAGCAGCCCTTGCGAGAAGGGTGCCTTGCCCTCGCCGTCCCGTCCCGCGCTCTCGCACCCGAAGCAGTTCAGCACCATCTGCCAGCGGGCATCGAACAGCGCGTTGTGCACCGCATCGGCATCGGACGCCCCCGTGTACGCCTGCAGCAGCGTCACCAGGACCAGGAGGCCCGGGGGCACGGGGGGCCGCCCGGGCTCGTAGTCCTCGGCGTACATCTCCGCCAGCGTCGCCTGGAAGGCCTCGCTGAGCAGCTCATGGCGATGCAGCCGGAGGAACCGGAAAAACCGTCCCGTTCGCGTCAGTCGGCTGCAGATGCGCTGCTCCGCCCGCGTGAGTGCCGCGGGCGGGTTCCACCGGATCGAGTCGCGCATTGCCATCGAGGACCTCCCGCCGCGAGGAGATCAGATGTGCACCGCGCCGTCGATCTCGAACCGGCCAGCGAACGAGCCGGCAGCCGGAGACCGATCGGCGAACCGACGATCTCGCGCGCTGGCGTCTGGCCTCGGCACGCCACTCTGGACGGATCCTGATCGGCGCTCTAGCCACGCGAACCGCTGCGCGGTGCCGACCAGCCGCTC
>JBEBJW010001327.1:0-2478 GCA_040079715.1 Myxococcota bacterium
GCGTTCGCTCCACCGCGTCCCTTGCCCGCCCAATCCTGCGGCAGCGGTCCGTCCGTCGCCCACGCCGCCGCCGATTGGCTTCGGGGACGGGCGCCCGCGGCATCCCACCCACCGATCGCGCCGCCGATCCGCCCCGGGGACGGGCGCCCGCGGCATCCCACCCACCGATCGGGCCGCCGATCCGCCCCGGGGACGGGCGCCCGCGGCATCGACCGGAGCGTCCAGGTCGTCAGACCAGCAGCTCGAGCTTGCCGGCGAAGAACTCGCGGGCCACGAGCGCGGTGTGGACCTCGTCCGGGCCGTCGGCGATCCGCGCCGCGCGCGACCACCGGTACCACCGCTCGAACGGCACGTCGTCGCTGTACCCGAGCGCGCCGTGGACCTGGATCGCGTCGTCGAGCACCTGGCACAGCGTCCGGGCGACCGCGTTCTTCGCGATCGACGAGTACGCGCGGGCCTCCTGGCCGAGCCCGCGCTCGAGCAGGGTCGCGCAGTGGAGGGTCAGCAGGTTGCCGGCGTGCACCGCCGCCACACCGTCCGCGATCTTCTGCTGGACGAGCTGGTGGTCCGCGAGGCGGGCCCCGAAGCTCCGGCGGGTGGTCAGGTACGGGCGGCACAGCTCGAGGGTGCGCGCCGCGAGCCCGAGCCACCGCATGCAGTGGGTCAGCCGCGCCGGGACGAGCCGGGCCTGGGCGAGCCGGAAGCCGTCGCCGACCCCGCCGAGGATCGCGTCGGACCCGACCCGCACCCCGTGGAATTTCAGCTCGGCCTCGCGGTGGGCGAGCAGCGGCGGCCCCATCACGTCGACGTCCCGGACGTGCTCGACCCCGTCCGCGTGGCGGTCCACCACGAACATCGACGCGCCGCCGCGCGGATCGTCGGACGTCCGGGCGAGCACGATCAGGAACGACGCCCGTCCCGCGCCGGTCGAGTACCACTTGTGCCCGTCGATCACCCACCCGTCGCCATCCGGACGCGCGGTGGTCCGGAGGTTCGACGGATCGGCGCCCGCACCCGGCGCGGGCTCGGTCATGCAGAACGCGCTGGTGATCTCGGCCCGGACCAGCGGCCCGAGCCACCGCTCGCGCACCGCCGGCGCGGCCGTCTTCACCAGCAGGTCCATGTTGCCCTGGTCCGGCGCGTCACAGTTGAACGCGCGGGCGCCGACCATCGACCGGCCCATCTCGCGGAACAGGGCGCACATCCCCATCGGGCCGAGCCCGAGCCCGCCGTGCTCGCGCGGCAGGTGCGGGGTCCACAGCCCGGCGGCGCGCGCCTCGGCCTGGAGCGACCGCAACACCGCGTGGTCGTCGCGGGCGTCGTCGGCGATCACCTGCTCCTCGACCGGGATCACCCGGTCGTCCACGAACGCGCGCACCCGCCCGCGCAGCGCCGCGAGCTCCTCGGTCAGCAAGAAGTCGGTCGGGATCATCGCGGGACGCTCACTCGATGCGGTCGGACAGGTCGAACCGCGGGTTTCCGGTGGTGACCCGCGCGCCGACGATCGACCGCAGGCCGCGCGCGAACCGGGCGTAGTCCGCGTCGGTCAGCGGAGCCGACTTCAGCGCGGCCGCCAGGGCCCGCTCGGCGTCGAGGATCGCGGCGCGCACGTCGTCCGGCTGGTCCGGGACCCCCGCGACCATCGCCCGGAGCGCGTCGAGGTGGGCCCGGTCGTCGGCGTCGGCGGTCCGGAGCTCGCGGGCGATCCCGCCGAGCAGGTGGGCGGCGATCCGCACCCGGAACGACAGCGCCGGGTCGGCGATCGCCTTGACCACGTCTCCGCCGAGCAGCGCGGCGATCGCGTCGAGCAGGACGGGATCGTCCGGTTGGTCCACCACCTAGGCCTCCCCGATCAGCCGGAGCGCTTCGTACTCGATCTCGCACGCCCGGCGCCCGATCGCGAGCAGCTCGAGGTCCGTCTCGGCCCCGGACAGCACCCGCTGCGCCTGCCAGTGCGCCCCGGCGGCCCACCGCAGGTTGCCCGCGAGCTCCCACCAGTGCAGCTCGGCCGGGGTCACGCTCCGCCCGCCCGCCGCGAGGTACGCCTCGACGAACGCCTCGCGCCGCTCGAGCCCGCCCGCCGGCCGAGCTGCACGCCCGAACCGCCAGTCGCGGACGCACAGCCAGCCGAGATCGTCCGCCGGCGAGCCCCAGTGGGCGAACTCCCAGTCCACCACCGCGGTCAGCCCGGCCGGCCCGACCATGAAGTTGCCGGTGCGGAAGTCCCCGTGGGCCAGCACCACCTCGCGATCCGGCGGCGCGTGGGCCTCGAGCCACCGCACGACGAGCTCGAGGGCGGGGCGCGGCTGGGGCAGCGCGTCGAGCTGCTGCCGATTGAACGCCAGGATCGCGGCGGTGGCGGTCCGCCCGCCCCCTGGACCCGGCCCGGCGGAGTGGGGGACCTCGGACAGGCTCGGCGCCCCCGCGTCCGGGGTGATCCGGTGGATCGCCGCCAGGGCCGCCGCGAGCTGCCCGGGG
>JBEBJW010001328.1:0-2473 GCA_040079715.1 Myxococcota bacterium
AGGCACGATCGAGGCCCAGGGCACGCGAGACCCCCCAATCCCCAGCGTCCCCAGGCCTGTGCTACCGCTACGAGATCGATCCACACCGATCCGGATCCACAGGATCGGCGAGCCCCTGGGGGCTCGGAGACCCGGATCCGAAATCCCGGACCGGCGCTCTCCCACCCCCGCCGGATCGCATTACAGTGGGCGGCCGACGGGGTGAGCATGGACCTGTACATCGAGCGCGACGAGCTCGGCCGAGGGTTGGCCCGGGTTCAGGGGATCATCGAGCGACGCAGCACCCACCCGCTGCTGTCTCACGTGCTGTTGCACGCGAAGGACGGCGCGCTGCGGATGACGGCCACCGACACCGAGGTCGCCTACCTCGGAGACCTGGCGGCGAACGTCCAGGGCGGAGGCCAGCTCGCGGTCGACGCCGCGAACCTGTTCCAGGTCGTCCGGGCCCTGCCCGAGCCGACGGTCCAGCTGACCGTGGCCCAGAACAAGCGGCTCGAGATCCGCTCTGGACGCAGCCAGTTCAAGCTGCCGGGGTACGCCGCAGAGGACTTCCCGCCGTTGCCGGCGTTCGAAGCGACCTCTACCGCGACGATCGCCGAGAAGGTCCTCCGGCGACTGGTCGAGCAGACGGCGTTCGCCGTCGCGACCGATGATGTCCGGTACGGGCTGAACGGCGCCCACCTCGAGCAGATCGACGCCGACGGCGAGCGCAAGCTGCGGATCGTCGCGACCGACGGGCACCGCCTGTCCGCGGCGGACGGCGCGGTCGACGGCCAGCTCGCCCTCCACCCCCGGATGTTGGTCCCGCGCAAGGCGCTCGCGGTCCTCCGCAAGCTGCTCGAGGGCGACGCCGAGAAGGTCGAGCTCGGGTTCGGCGAGGGGGCGATCCGCCTCGTCCGCCCGGCTCCCTCGGGGACCGACCTGGGTACGGGGCACGCCCAGACGTTCTGGTTCCGGATGATCGACGGGGAGTTCCCGCAGTACCACGCCGTGGTCCCCACCGACAACAAGCACCGGGCCACCCTCCGCAAGGACGACCTGTCGGCGGCGCTGAAGCGCGTCGGGATCCTGGTCCAGGATCGGGCCCGGGCGGTCCGGTTCGCGTTCGGCGCGTCCGAGCTCGAGATCGAGGTCCAGAACGTAGACCGCGGCGAGGTCCGCGAGGTCGTGCCGCTCGAGCTCGAGGGCGAGCCGATCCAGGTCGGGTTCAACGCGAAGTACCTCGGCGAGATCCTGTCGGTGCTGGCGGGCGATCGGGTCACGCTCGAGCTCGCCCACCCGCTCGCCCCGTGCCTGGTCCGCGATCCGGACGCCTCCGACGCGTTCTTCGTGGTGATGCCGATGAGGCTCGACTGAGGGTCGTCCGGCTCGCGACCGAGTCGTTCCGGAACCTCGCGCCGCTCGACCTGCCGATCGACGCCCAGTTCGTGGTCCTGCACGGCCCGAACGCCCAGGGCAAGACCAACGCGCTCGAGGTCGTGCACCTGGTCGCGACCCTGAAGCCGCTCCGCGGGCGGAAGGTCCGCGAGCTGGTCCGGTTCGGCGACAAGACCGCGGCGGTCGGGGCCCGGGTGGTCCACGCCGGGGTCGACCGGTGGCTCCGGGTCGATCTGCAGGCCGAGCGGCGGATCGCGTCGCTCGACGGCAAGCCGGTCGGGGACCTGCGCGAGTATTTCGCCTGTGTCCGCGCGATCGCGTTCACCCCGACCGACGGCGAGATCGTGACCGGCGAACCGGCGCGCCGGCGCAACTGGCTCGATCGGGCGGTGTTCACCGCGAACCCCGGCCACCTCGACCGGGTCCGGGCGGTCCGGCGGGTGCTCGACCAGAAGGCGGCGGTCCTCCGGTCCGAGCGGCCCGAGGCCGCGGTGCTCGACGTGCTCGACGACGAGCTCGCCCGCCTCGGCGGAGACCTCGTCGACCGACGGGCCCGGATGCTCGCGGAGCTCGCGCCGCACGTCGAGGACCTCCACGCGACGATCGCCGTCGGCGCCGTGGCGCCCGAGGACGCCGTACCCGCCGCGCTGTCGCTCGGGTTGCACACCCAGGCCCCGGGCGTCGACCCGTCGTCGCGGGCCCAGGCGCTGCGCGACAAGCTCGCCCAGTCCCGCGACCGCGAGCTCGCCCGTCGCGCCACCCGGGTCGGTCCGCAGCTCGACGACGTCCGGATCGGGATCGACGGCCGGCCGGCCCGGGACTTCGGGTCGCGCGGGCAGGTCCGGTCGATCGTGCTGGCGTTGAAGCTGGCGGAGATGGCCGCGGCGAGGATCCGGGGCGAGGTGCCCCTGTTCCTGGTCGACGACGTGTCGAGCGAGCTCGACGCCGCGAGGACCGCGCGGCTCGTGACCGCGCTCGGCTCGCTCGGGGCGCAGGTGTTCGCCACCACCACCGATCCCCGGCCGCTGTTCGACGCGCTGCCGGCGGCCGACACCCTCGGGATCCGGGTCGACGGCGGGCGGCTCGAGCCGGGGGC
>JBEBJW010001329.1:0-2473 GCA_040079715.1 Myxococcota bacterium
CACGGGCATCGCGCGCCCGCCCGGTCCGCGCCCGCCCGATCCAGTGCGGGGGCGCTCGGACGGCCCCCCGAACCACTTGCTCCAGCTGGTGCGGCTCACGGCTGCTCCCCCCGACGCGCGGTGAACGGTTCGCTGGTCACGATCGCGGTCACCAGGGCGGCGAACGTGTAGCCCCCGGACGCGAACTGGTCTTCGATCGCGCCGAGCGCGGGGCCGTCGTCGAGCGACGGGAGGCGGCCGAGGCCGTAGGTGAACCCCTGCTCGACCATGCAGGTCGGGAACCGCGGATCCGACGCGAGCAGCGCCCCGAGCTCGCGGGCGCCGGCGAACGACACCCCGTCGAGCACCCCGGTCGAGTCGACCGGGAACCCGCGGTCCTCGGTGCGCGACCGGCCGATCGCGTCGAACCCCTCGAGCCCGAACCCGATGTTGTCCATCGACTCGTGGCACGACGCGCACACCGGGTTCGCCCGGTGCTGCTCGAGCTGCTCGCGGACGGTCTGGGCGGTCGCGTCCTCGTCGAACGCCGGGATGTCCGGCGGCGGCGGCGGCGGCTCGCTGCACAGGAGCTGGCCGAGCACGAACTTGCCGCGGATCACCGGGCTCGTCCGGGTGGGGTACGCCTCGACCGACAGGAACCCGCCCTGGCCGAGCAGCCCGCCGCGATCGTACGCCGCGAGGTCGACCGCCTCCCAGTCGCCGGCGCCGGCGAGCGGGATCCCGTAGTGGGCGGCCAGCACGCCGTCGAGCTCGCCCTCGGTCGCGGTCAACAGCTCGCGCATGTCGCGGTCCGAGAACACGAAGGTCTCGAAGAACCGCGTCATCTCCTCCTTCATCGACGCCCGCAGCGCGTCGTCGAACCCGGGGAACAGCAGCGGGTCCTTGAACGCGGAGTCGATCCCGCGGATGAACAGCCACTGGCCGCCGAAGTTGTCGACCAGCGCGCTCGCCTTCGGGTCCGCGAGCATCCGCTCGACCTGCGCGACGATCTGGTCGTCGGTCCGCAGCTCGCCGGCCGCCGCCGCCGCGAACAGCGCGTCGTCCGGCATCGAGCTCCACAGGAAGTACGACAGCCGCGACGCCAGCTCGTAGTCGGACACCGGGTGCGGCTCGAGGCTGGTCGGATCCGCGTCGATCTCCACCCGGTAGATGAAGTTCGGGTCGAGCAGGACCGCGACGATCCCCCATTGCAGCGCGTCGTCGAACGTCCCGCCGTCGGCGAGGATCCCGTCGCCGATCCCGGTCAGGCGGTCGAGCTCGCCGGGCTCGAGCGGGCGCCGCCACGCCTTGGTGGCGAGCGAGCCGAGCGCGACCCCGAGGCAGGCCGAGTCGCCGATCTGTGCAGGATCGCAGGTGACCCACCGATCGCGCATCGGGTTCGGCCCCGGCTCGACGTCGGTCGGGCCGGTCGCGTCGACCCAGTCGATCCGGAGGTTGCGGTCTTCGCCGGCGGTGGGGTCGTAGTAGTCGTTCAGGAACGACACGCCGACCGTGTGCACGCCGGCGTCGAGCAGCACGTCGACCGCGATCGTCTGGGCGCCGCCGGAGTCGACCGCGGTGACGTCGGTGGTGAGGTCGACGAACCCGTCGTGGGTCAGCGACATCTTCGCGAGCTCGGGCCCCGCCTGATCCGCCCACACCCGGGCGGACAGGGTGTAGGTGCCGTCGACCGGGACCTCGAACGACGCGGTGAGCGCCCCGGCCGAGTACAGGTTCCACGCGTCGCCGGCCGACGCGCCGGTGGTGGTGGTCACCTCCCCGCCCTCGCCCTCGGCCCGGTAGGTGAACAGCTCGGACAGCGGCACCGCGACGACCTCGGCGGCGAGCTCCTGGGCCGCGAGCTCGTACAGCTCGACGTGGAGCGGCGACACCGACAGGTTGGCCGCGATGTTGTCCCACCCGGACACGAGGTCGTCGCTCGGGAAGTCCCGCGCGGGGGTCGACGCGGTGCCGAGCAGGTCGCGGACGGTGTTGTCGTACTCGGTCCGGTTCAGCCGGTGGAGCACGACCCGCCCAGGGTCCACCGCCTCGGCCGTGGATCCGCCCGGACCGGTGCCGCTGCCGGCTCCGTCCTTCCCGTCGCCGTCGTGTGGCCCGCTGAGACCCTGGCATCCCAGCAGCAGCACGAGCGGTGCGATCGATCGCATCGAACCCCCAAGGCCGCCGAGTGTACGACGGGCCTCCCGCCGACGCAAAGTGCCGGACCGTTCAGCGCCCGGAACCTACAGAACCACGCGATCGGGGTGCCTCTGTGCCAGATCCTGCGGGGTCCCGACCCGTCGGCGGGATATCCGATACGGATGGACGACGTCGAGGTCAGGTGGACGCGGTGGCTCGACGCGGTCGGCGACGACCCCCCGCTCGACGAGGCGGTGGCGCGGCTGACGGCGGACGAGGCCGGGGGCGACGACGGGTGGGACGGGATCGGGGTCACCCTCCGGGCGCTCGACGCGCTGGCCGAGGGGATCCCGGT
>JBEBJW010001330.1:0-2472 GCA_040079715.1 Myxococcota bacterium
GGCCGATCGCCAACACCCCGGTCCACGTCCTCGACCCGGAGCTGCGCCCGGTCCCGATCGGGGTGGACGGCGAGCTGTGGATCGGCGGCCGCGGCGTGGCCCAGGGCTACCTCGGGCGCCCCGAGCTCACCGCGGATCGGTTCCGCCCGGTCGGCGGGGAGCGCCTGTACCGGACCGGCGACCGGGTTCGGCTCCGCGAGGACGGGAGCCTGCTGTTCCTCGGCCGGGTCGACGACCAGATCAAGCTGCGCGGCCACCGGATCGAGCCGGCGGAGATCGAGGTCGCCCTGGGCGAGGTTCCGGGGGCCGGCGCCGTCGCGGTGGCGCTCCGGACCGATCGCGGCGGGCACCCGTGCCTGGTCGCGTGGTTCACCGGGCCGATCGGGGTGGAGGCGCTGCGGGCGCGCGCCCGGGCGGTGCTGCCCGAGGTGATGGTCCCGTCCGCGGTCCACCGGGTGTCGTCCCTGCCGCTGAGCCCCAGCGGGAAGGTCGACCGCGCCGCGCTGGTCCACCAGCCCGCGGACGAGGCGCCGATCCGAGCGGGCGACGCGCCGCTGCACCAGGTGGCGTCGGCGTTCGCGGCGGCGCTGGGCCGGGCCGAGGTCGACGTCGACGTCGACGCCTCGTGCTTCGAGCTCGGGGGCCAGTCGCTCAGCGCCGTCGACGTGGCGGTGGCGCTGCGGGCGCACGACCCGGACCTGCCGGTCGACGTGGTGTTCCGCCACCCGACCGTGGCCGGGCTGGCCGCGCACCTGGGGGAGCGGGTGCGGGCGACCGCGACGGGTCCCGCGCCCGGTCAGCCGCCGACGTTGTCGCTGGCCCAGGCGCAGCTGTGGTTCCTGCACCACCTGGCTCCCCCGAGCCTGTACCACCACGCGTTCCTCCTCCGGCTGCGCGGACGGCGGCCCGGGCTGGCCGGCGACCTGACGCGGGCGCTGGCCACCCTGCTCGACCGCCACGAGGCCCTCCGCACCGGGTTCGTCGCCGAGGGCGGGCGGCCGCGCGCGGTGGTCCACCCGCGGGTCGAGGCGCCGCTCGTCGCGGTCGACCTGTCGGGCCTCGCTCCCCACGCCCGCGAGTCCGCGCTGGTCCGCGACGCGGCGGATCGGCAGGCGACGGCCTTCGACCTCGAGCGCCCGCCGCTCCTGTCGATGGTCCACTACACGCTGGACGCCGAGGACCACGGCCTGCTGCTCGTGGTCCACCACCTGGTGTGGGACGGAGCGTCGGCCGGTGTCTTCGGGCGCGAGCTCACCGCGCTGCTGAGCGATCCCGACGCGGACCTGCCGCCGCTCCCGTGGCAGTACGCCGACTTCGCCGCCTGGCAGCGTCGGCGGTTCGAGGACGCAGGTCCCGAGCTGGCGTTCTGGCGCGAGGAGCTGCCCCCGGCGCCGCCGCTCGCCCTCGTCCCCGACCGACCGGCGCCCGCGACGCCGAGCTGGGTGGGCGCGTCGGCCGAGGCCCGTCTCCCGGGCTCGCTGGTCGCCGACCTCGCGGAGCTCGGGAGGCGGGAGGGGGCGACGCTGTTCATGGTGCTGCTCGCCGCGCTGCAGGTGCTGCTGGCCGAGCACACCCACCAGGACGACGTGCGCGTGGGGGTCCCGGTCGCCGACCGGACCGCCGGGTCCGCGGCGCTGGTCGGGTACTTCGTCAACGTGGTGGTGATGCGGGGAGACCTCGCGGGGGACCCGAGCTTCGCCGCGCTCGTTCGGCGCACCCGCGACCGCGCGCTGCGGGCCATGGCCCACCAGGACCTGCCGTTCCCCCGGCTGCTCGACGCGCTGGCCCCGGATCGGACCGAGTCCTCGCCGCTGTTCCAGGCGATGCTGGTGCTGCAGGACCGCCACGAGGCGCCGCTGCGGGTGCCGGGCCTCGAGGTCCACCGGCAGCGGCTCGACGAGCCGTGGGCCCGGTACGACGTCACGCTCGAGCTCGAGCCCGACGGCGACGGCCTGCACGCCCGCCTGACGGTCCCGGCGGACCGGTTCGACCGGGCGACCGCGCGGCGGTGGACGGACCAGCTGGTGGCGCTGCTCGGGGTGGCGGCCCGCGCGCCCACGACGCCGATCCGCTCCCTCGTGCCGCGGGACCAGCCTGCGCCCGCGCCTGCGCCCGTGTTCCCCGACGCGCCGCTCCACGCGCTGTTCCTGGACCAGGCCGCGGCCCGACCGGACGCGCCGGCCGTGGTCCACGCCGGCCGGGTCGTGTCGTACGCCGAGCTGCGGGACGAGGCGGCGGCGGTCGCGGCGGCGGTGTCGTCGACGGGGTCCCCCGGGCCGGTGCTGGCGATCGTCGACCCCCACGAGCTGCCCGCGGCGATGCTCGGCGCGCTGATCGCGGGGCGAGCGGTGGTGGCGGTGGAGCCCGAGGTGACCGACGCCCGCCTGGCCACCCTGGTGGCCGACGCGCGACCGGCGACGGTGTTGACCGGCCGACGCGCGGCCGACCGGGCAGGGCTCGCGCTGTCCGGGC
>JBEBJW010001331.1:0-2469 GCA_040079715.1 Myxococcota bacterium
CCCTGGCCCTCCCCAGGGAGGGAATTGTTGACACGAGCGGACCGCGGGCGGGTGAGGCTGAGGAGGGCGTGGATGCAGGAGTTCGGCCAGACCGCGATCGGTGTGTGCTCGACCGACTCGCGTGGAGGTGCGCGGTGACGTCGGAGGGCGCGGTGAGACCGGGCGCGCGACGTCCCGATCGTGCGGGTCGTCGTCGGGCCGCAGCGGGAGGCGCCCTCGCCGTCGGAGCCTCGCCGTGACCGTCGGGCGCGTCCACCACCCGGCCCTCGGCGTCCCGTCGCCGACCTTCGACGCGCTGCGCGGGGCGACCGCCCCGGACGCGGCCCCGGTATGGGACGCCGCCCGCGCGATCGCCGGGTGGCGCCTCCGCCAGCACCAGCGGGTGGTGGACGCCCTGGACGCGCTCCAGGATGTGCCGCTCGGCCGCCCCGTCCATCCGGCGCCGATGGTCGCCTCCGGGGTCGGGCCCGACGACCTCGCCGCGGCCCTGCTCGCGCTCCACCCGGAGCTGTTCGACGCGCTGCGCGGACCGGCGCTCGACCAGGCCCGCGCCCGGTGGCGCGCCCGGCTCGACGGCGGACCGATCCCGGAGCTGCCCCTGTCACCGGGGTGGGCGCGCCGGTGGGCCGCGACCTGGCGCCCGTCGGATCCCCCGGTCGACCTCGGCGCGCTGATGCAGAGCCTGCCGTTCCCCACCCAGGGCGCGTTCCGGTCGCTCGATCCCCGGTGCGTCGAGGGGCTGATCCTGGCCCGCGAGTCGGGGTGGGGGGACGCGCTCGCCCGCCGCGGCTGGACCTCGCCTCGGATCCCGCCGGCGTACCTCGAGCGGATCCCCGACCACCGATGCGCCGCGGTGCTCGATCCGCCTGGCGCGTTCGTCGTCGGGCCCCCGGGCAGCGGGAAGCGCGCGATGGTCCGCCAGCTGGGCCGCCTCCGGCCCGATCTCGGGATCAACGTCGACAACTGGCACGCCGAGGGACCGCCCGCGCGGGGCCACTGTGAGGCCCCCGTCCCCGCATCGGTCCAGCCCGGTCTGGTCTGCGTGTGGACCGAGACCTCGCGACGGATGTGCGCCCCCGCGCTCACCCGGTACGCCGCCGCGCTGGCGCTGGACCCGACCGCCGGGTTCCGCCTGGTCGTGGCCGCCACCGCCGAGGAGCGCGCGGCGTGGATCGGTGACGCGCCGGACCTCGCCCGGTGGCCGGTCCTCGCGGTCGAGCCCCCTGCGGGTGACGAGCTGCTCGCGCTGTGGCTGTGCCAGAGCCCGCGGGTCCAGGACGAGCTCGGGGAGCGCCTCGACCTGTGGCAGCTCCTCGCCCGCCTGGACCCCGCCCGGATCCGCGCGGGCCTGTCCGTGCTCGCGCTCGACGCCCGGTGGGTCGCGGACGACGCTGACTTGGCGCGGGTCGTCGACCTGCTCGGCGCGGTCCGCCACCCGATGCTCGCGGGGAAGGCCGTCGCAGTCCAGCTCCGGCGTGGGGCGGAGGCCGCCCATCGATGGCTGACGGGTCGACACCCGTGGCTCGACCCGCTGGTCCCGACTCCCGGCCACCTGTCCGCGCTGTGCGCGCTCGACGCGGCGTTGTCGGGGACCGGGCCCGCGCCCGCGGGCTAGCTGGCTACCCGATCGTCCGGGCGCACCGGAACCCGAGGTACGGCAGGCGCGAGTGGGCCTGGGTGCTGTGCCGCGACCCGCACGCCGCGTGGCGGACCGCCATGTGCCACGCGCCGCCCCGGACCGACCGGAACGGCGCGGAACCGTCGTCCGACGGGAGGGACGCCGCCGTCCCGTCGTCCGGCAGCGGCGCGTCGCGGGCCTCGAGGCACCACTCGTGGACGTTGCCGGCGCACCCGCGGACCCCGTACGGGCTCTCGTCGACCGGGAACGCGTCGACCGGCGACACCAGCGCCCGGCCGGCGCGCGCGTGCATCGAGTTGCACCAGGTGTCCTCGGGGTGGTCCCCCCACGGGAACCGCCGCCCATCCACGCCGCGCGCCGCCTTCTCCCACTCCCACTCCGACGGCAGGCGCCACGGCAGCCCGTCGCGCGCCGACCGCCACGCCGCGTACGCCCGGGCGTCGTCCCAGTCGATCAGCACCACCGGCCAGTCCGGCGCGAACGCGTCGCCGTCCTCGTCGACCCCGAGCGCGTAGCCGTCGGGGCCGAGGTCGAACACCGGCCGGCCGTCGTCGGCGGTGGTCCGCTCGCGCGGGACGTGCGCCGCCGCCCGGTCGGCCTGCCCGGTCGCCACGAGATCGTTCAGGAACGCGAGGTACTGGAGGTTCGTCACCGGGAACCGGTCGATCACGAACCCGTCGACCCACACCCGCCGCCGCGGCGTGTCCGCCCCGCCGACGATCGCCCACCCGTCCGGGACCGCGCACTGGCCTGCGAGCCCCGCGGCGCCGACCGGGACGTCGACCCGGATCGGCCGCGCCTCGGACGCGCCCGGGGGCGCCCCCGACCAC
>JBEBJW010001332.1:0-2469 GCA_040079715.1 Myxococcota bacterium
GGCCTTGTTGCCCGCCACACCGAATCCGGTGAGGTCGTCGCGTTTGAGCAGCAACTGATCGACGCCCGCTGCGACCGCGAGCCGGCGCAGCGAGGTCACCGGGGTGGGCAGCGTCGCGAGCGACAGCCGTGGGTGGTCCTCGATCATCGGGCCACCCTGCGGGCGACCACATGATCGACCATCGATGCAGCGCTACCGAGGGGCCGCCCGTCCAGCCACGAGGCGACTTCCTCCGTGGGAACCCCCGCCGCGGCTGCGATCTCCTCGATGGACTCGCTCGGCCCTCGTCCGCCGAGCACGTCCTGCAGCAGCTTCAGCTCCTTGACCGCGGCCCGGGCGTCGGCGAACGCGATCAGCTGGGAGCGGGTCCCGGAGGTGTCGGTCGTCGCCGGGGCGCTCCACCAGGAGGGGCTCCACCTCGGCGTCCCGCGCGACAGCACGTACGTCGGGCTCGACGCGCACTGGGTCGCGTGGGCGTGGAACCGCGGCGGGTCCGCGACCGGCGCGGCGAACGCGGCGATCCGGGCGCTGGAGGCCGAGCGCGACGGGCTCGAGGCGGCGATCCGGCTCGAGGTCGCGACCCGCCGGACCGCGGTGGCGACGGCCCGCGCGTCGTGGGACGTGGCGCGGGCGAGCGTGGACCTGGCCGAGGAGAACCGGGCCCTGCTGTTGACCCGGTACGAGTCCGGCGCGGCGACGACCCTCGAGCTGCTCGACGCCGAGTCGCAGGGCGTGCGCGCCAAGTCGGCCGAGGCGACCGCGAAGTACGGCCTGCTCCGGGCCGAGGCGGCGCTGGCGGCGGCCCTGGGTAGTTGATGCAGGGCGGCTGAGGACGGCGCGTGCCGCTGGCAAGTTTCAGCCGGTTTTACTCGTACGGCCCCCGGTCCCGGGTGACCCTGCCGCCCGGAGGTTCCGATGGACTTCACCGACCCGTACCCGGGGATCCGGTTCGCCGAGGAGGTCCGCCCGGGGCCGATCCTGGTCCACGTCGCCCAGATCGACACCTGCGCGCCCGGGATCTCGTTCCGGGTGACGTCCCCGGTCGACTTCGGCGGCGGGGCCCGCGTCACCTCGACGTTCGCCGACACCGTGGGCGCGTCCGTCGCGATCAACGGCGACTTCTTCGACCACGACTTCGGGATGAACGTCGGGGACGGGATCCCGTGGGGTGCCGTCCCCGGCCTGTCCGACGGGGAGGACCGGGCGACCAGCGGCAGCCTCGCGATCGGGGCGAACCGGATCGATCTGGTCCCGGACTACGTCGTCACCGCCGGACCCGAGCCGTGGATGGAGGAGGTCGTCGGCGGCCGGTGGACGATGATCGACGAGGGCGTGCCGCTGTACGGCATCGCCGACGGTGGGTTCGTGTGCTCGCCCGGGCTGCGCCAGCCGCGGACGGTGGTCGGCCAGAGCGAGGACGGCCGGACCGTGTGGCTCCTGGTGGTCGACGGGCGAGGGTTCGCGGGCAGCATCGGCATCACCTGCGACGAGGTGATCGACCTGATGCTCGAGCTCGGCGCGTGGCGGGTGATGGGCCTCGACGGCGGCGGCTCGTCGACGATGGTCCTCGACGGGGTCGGCGTGGTGAACAGCCCGACCGACGGCCACGAGCGCGCGGTGCTCGACCACCTCGGGGTGATCGCCGCCGGCTCCGGACCGGCGCCGCACTGCGGCGAGCACGCGGCGATCCCGGTCGCGCTCGGGCCGCTCGGGCCGATCACCGCGCTCGGCGAGGTCGGCTGGTTCACCCCGGTCGCCCCGATCCGCCTGTTCGACACCCGGACCGATCCGAGCGCCCTCGTCGGGTTCGTCCCGGACGAGCTCGGCCGGGTCGCGGCCGGCACCGGGTTCACGTTCCCCGGACCCGCCGCCGCCGCCGCGTGGATCACCCTCGCGGCCGCCGAGCCCGCCGCCGCCGGGTACGCCGTGGTCCACCCCGCCGGGTCCGCGCTGCCGCTCGCGTCGAACCTGAACTACGCGGCCGGTGAGCCCGTCGCGAACGCGGTCGGCACCGGGACCGGAGCGGACGGGAGCGCGCTGTTCACCGCCGCCGCGACCCACCTGATCGCCGATCTCACCGGCACGTTCGGCCCCGCCGGCGCCGGGTTCGTCCCGGTCGCCCCGACCCGCGCGCTCGACACCCGCGACACCGGCCAGCGGCTGTCTCCCGGCGTCCCGCTCGCGATCCTCCCGCCGGACCCCGCGTCGGTCGCGGTGACCGCCACCGTCACCGCCGTCGACCCCGACGGCGCCGGGTTCGTGACCGTGTACCCGTGCGACGTGGCGCCGCCGGCCACCTCCAGCCTGAACTTCGACCTGGGCGAGGCCGCCGCCGGCACCGTGTCGATCGGCAGCGCCGGCGGGGTCTGCGCCGTGTCGAACGTCGCGACCGATCTGGTGGTCGACCGGACCGGCGCCTGGGTCGCCGGGGCGGGGCTCGGGCTCCAGCCGATCGACCCGGTGCGGATC
>JBEBJW010001333.1:0-2467 GCA_040079715.1 Myxococcota bacterium
GCGCCGGCAAGTGCGGCATCGCGGTCATCGCGCCGCGCTCGTTGTACGGGTACCGGTCCGTGTGGGTCGCGGGGTCGTCGGGGTCGTCGCCGGGGGCGCTGGTGCTCACCAGCTGGTTGTTGCCGGGCTCGTACGCGTAGCCCCGGCGCCAGGCGACCGCCCCGCCCAGGCCCTGCTGGTGCTTCATCTCGAGCAGGTTGCCGACCGCGTCGTATCGGTACGACTGGATGTACTGCCGCAGCCCCGGGTCGCCCGGGTCCGGGATTGCGCCGGTGGCACCCGCATAGTCTGCGTAGAACGCCGTGGTCTGCCGCTGGTCCACCTTCTCGCGACCGGTGGCGCGGATCAGCCGGTACAGGGCGTCGTAGGTGAACGTGCGGGTCGGGGTGATCTGCGCGTTGGCGAAGAACTCCGTCTGCTGCGCATCGTCGCGGATCTCGACGATGTTGCCGACGGCGTCGTGGGTGTACCGGAGGTCCTGCAACGCGGTGCTGCCGCGGAGCGTGTGCAGGCGGGTCAGCCAGAACCGGAACGGATCGTAGGTGTAGGTGGTGGCGGTCCCGTTGCCGTAGGTGATGGCCAGGCGCTGGCCACGCGCGTCGTACGCGATGTGGTCCACGAACGAGGTGGCGGCATCCCCCCGAACGGCGACTGCTACCGTGACGAGCCTTCCGCCTTCGTCGTAGGTGCGGGTCGTGTTCGAGCCGTCGGGGCTGACCTCGGACGTCACCCGGTCGAGCGCGTCATGGCCCGTGGTGACGGTGAACCGGTCCGGGTCGAGTTCCGGGTCCGCGTCCCAGTCGGCGTCCAGGGTGACGTCAGCCATCACCTGACGGGTCTGGGCGACGGTGCGCCCGCGGAAGTCGTACCCGAGGGTCACCCGGCCAGCGGGATCGTCGACCTGCACCGGGCGGCCCTTCCCGAACGGCGGAGGCTCCGGGAGCGCGTCTCCGTACACCGTGCGGGTCGAGCGACGCTCGCCGGCGCCCTCGTCGACCCAGGTCCCGACCGGACGCCGCAGCGCATCGTAGGCGGTGCGAAGCGACAGGTTCCCGCTGCGCCAGACGCGGAGCGGCTGACCCGCCACGTCGACCAGGATTCGCGTCTCGCCCTGCCCGCTCACGCCGTCGTACCCCTCGTCGGCGGCGCCGGTGAACAGCGGGCGACCGAGCAGGTCGAACGTCTGAACCTGGGTCGCGTTGCCGCGCGCGTCGGTGACCTGGCGCACGTTGCCCTGCACGTCCAGCGTGAGGTGGGTGACATGCTCGGTCACGCTGTCCGGCGTCTCGGTCGACCGGTACACCCGACCCCGTCCGTCGAGATCGGTGGTCGCCGGTGTGTCGTAGAATGGGCTGGTCGAGTCGGTGTCGTGCTCGTCGTACGCCGAGACCTGCCACGGCGTGTATGTCCACCGTCGGACGTGCCCGTCCGGAAGTGTCACCTCGGTGTTCCGGCCCACCGGATCGTACGCCAGGATTGACGTTACTCCGGTCGCGACGACCGCGTCGTCGTCCTCGTACCCGGAGGTCAGGCTGAAGAACGGCTCGAACTGCTGGACCGGGAGGCCCTTGTTGTTCAGCACCGTGCGGCCGGTGCCGACGAACCGCGGCGCGCCAGTGTCGTCCGGGGCGGCCTGGCCCTTGGTCTGGACGACGGTCCCACCGCCGTCGCTGTACACCCACGACGACTGCCACACCTCCTCGCCGTACCGCTCGCGCACCGCCGCGCGCACCGACGCCGGCGTGTGCGCGGTGTCGTACGTGAACGTCGCGCTGACCTCGCCGGGCGCGTCGCCGTCCGGGCCGTTGCGGGTCGCGGTGGTGAGCACCCGACCCAGCGGATCGAACGTCGCTTCGGTGGCGGTCCCGTTCGGGTCGGTCACCCGACTCGGTTGCATCGCCTGGTAGTCCAGGTCCGCGATCACCCGCATCCCGACCGCGTCCTCGACCGCGGTGAGCAGCAGCGCGTCGGCGTCCCAGGTCAGGGCGGTCGGGTTGCCGAACGGGTCGACGTGGGAGGTGGGCTGGTAGAACCCGGTCGGATCGAGCGTCGTGCGACCCGACGGGATCCACCACCCCTCGGAGGTGCCGGTTCCTTCGGGATCCGCGACGTAGCCCGCGTCGACGAGATCGGTGGGACCGACCCGATCGTCGTACACCTCGGTGAGGACCGAGGGGGTGAGCGCCAGCGCGTACCGCTGGTGGACCAGGGCGCGGGCGCCGAGGACCCCGACCGGCAGCGGACCGGTGAGCGCGTCGTCCCAGTATCGGGTGAGCTGGTGGCCGAGCAGCTGCTTCGGGCCTTCGAACGCGGGGGGCAACGACGCGGGGTCCGCGGGGGTGACGTCGGTCCACGCTGGCGGCGACTGGAGCTCCCAGGATTGGGCTCGGACCGGCACTCCGAGGTGGTATGCCTCGGGCAGGTCCTGGTGGACCACCTCGGTCTCGGTGACCGCCACCGCGAGGGC
>JBEBJW010001334.1:0-2466 GCA_040079715.1 Myxococcota bacterium
GTTGTCGTCACCGGGCTCGACGCCGCCGCCGTTGTCGTCACCGGGCTCGACGCCGCCGCCGTTGTCGTCACCGGGCTCGACGCCG
Organism: Myxococcota bacterium; assembly: GCA_040079715.1. Taxonomy (GTDB): domain Bacteria; phylum Myxococcota_A; class UBA796; order UBA796; genus JACKER01. Next base: position 86 of record JBEBJW010001334.1, read on the forward strand.
CCGCCGTTGTCGTCACCGGGCTCGACGCCGCCGCCGTTGTCGTCGTTCAGGTCGTGGACGCCGTGGCGCGACTGGCCGGCCGCCGCGCCCGCCAGGCTGCTGCTGTCGTCACATCCCGCCATCGTCCACAGGGCCGCCACCACCAGGATCGTGCTGCGCATGTTCGTTCTCCACAGGGCGTCGGTGCCCACACCCGGACCATCACCGGTCCCCGGCCGCCGGGCGACTCCGGCTGCGATGGTTTCGTATCCGAATGGGATACGAATCTGTGGACGTTGGATTGGATTAAAAGGCGTTTAAACAACACGATTCTATATCGAATGCGCGAGAAGCGTGAGGCAATGGAACGGATCTCGGATACGGATGGGTGGCGGAGTCCGGTCCGAGAGGTGATGATGGGTACGTGAAGCGACGCTCTGCCGATCCGGACGTGTACGGGTACCTCGACTACCGGGCGTACCTCCGCGACGTGTACGCCGCGCGGAAGGCCGAGCACCGCGGCTTCTCGTACCGCGCGTTCTCGATGCGGGCGGGCCTGCGGTCCCCGAACCACCTCAAGCGGGTGATCGACGGAGAGCGGAGCCTGAACGCCGCGATGGCGATCCGGTACGCCGAAGCGCTCGGGATGACCGGCGACCAGAGCGCGTACTTCCTGGACCTGGTCGCGTTCGGAGAGTCGTCGACCGACGCCGAGCGCAACGCCGCGCACGAACGACTCCGGTCGAACCGCGGCTACCGCAAGGCCCAGAAGGTCGACTTCGCCCACGCCGAGCACTCGGGCTCGTGGTACGTCCCGGCGATTCGGGAGCTGGTGAAGGTCACCGGGTTCGAGGCCACCCCGGAGTGGATCGCGAGCCACCTCGTCCCGTCGATCAGCGTCGCCGAGGCCAGCCGGGCGCTGGTGACGCTCGAGCAGCTCGGGATGCTCCAGCGGGCTCCGGATGGCACCCTCGTCCCGATCGACGCGGTGGTGACCACCGGCCCCGAGACCCGCGGGCTGCACGTCCGCAACTACCACCGCGCGATGCTCGAGCGGGCCGCCGCCGCGATGGAGCTCGTCCCCGCGGCGGATCGCGACATCTCGACGCTGACGTTCGCTGCCACCGACGAAGCGCTCCACGAGGTGAAGCGTCGGATCCAGGCGTTTCGGCGCGAGCTGATCTCCTACGTGTCCGAGCTGCCCGGCGACCGGGTGGTCCAGCTCAACCTGCAGCTGTTTCCGTTGTCCAGGAGCGACCCATGATCCTCACCCTGATCGCCTGCACCGCTGGCACCACGAACACGCTCCCCGGGCCACACTCGGTGGTCGAGGTCGGGAACCCCGAGCGGGTGATCGGCGTGGCGACGTACCTCCCGCCGGAGGTCCCGGACGTCCCGCCGACGATCGACACCGCGTGGGCCGCGCTCCACGAGACGAAGCTGATCCTCGACGAGACGTACGCCGGCACCGAGGAGCTCGAGTGGGAGACGCCGGACCTGATCGCCGATCTGGCGCTCGGGATCGTCGATCTCGCGTTCGAGTCGCCGGACGCGGGGTACAACCGGGTCGAGGTCCGCCCGCGCACCGGCCGAGCCCGTCCGCCGGGCGCCCCGCCCGAGCTCGAGGACGCGAGCTTCGTGATCGACGGCCACCGGTCGGACGGCGTCCCGTTCCGGATCCTGTCGGACACCGAGGACGAGATCGCGCTCACCGGCGCGTTCCAGCTCGGTGAGGACCAGTCGGCGCTCGCCCTCGGGTTCGACCTGAACACCTGGTTCGAGGGGATCGACCTCGACGCCGCGACCGTCAAGGGCAACGGCGAGATCGAGATCTCCCACGACGAGAACCGGGGCCTGCTCGATCGGTTCGAGCGGAACCTCGCGGGCTCGGTCGCGCTGGTCGACGACCAGAACGGCGACGGGTTCGTCGACGACGGCGAGCCGGTCCTCACCTCGTCCGGGCGCTGATCCCGGCGGGTCAGCGGGCCTGGCACACCTGGAACGCAGCCGAGCAGGTCAGCACGATCGGCGCACCGCGGACGGTGACCCGACCGGCCGGCATCGGCGCCTGGCCCTTGAACGCCGCGACGATCCGGTACTCCCCGGCCGGAACGTCGGGACCGAGCTCGACCCGACCGCCAGCAGCGCCCTCGAGCCACACCAGATCGGCGTCGCCGGCGGCGGTCACGGCGGCGAGCGCCGCCGGCGGCTTCGGCGCAGCCGGCTTCGGCGCGGCGGGCTCGGCGCTCACCGGGGCCGGGGTCGTCCCCATCGGCGTGGGCGTGGCTACCAGCGGTGTGGCCAACTCATTTTTGGAAGGAAAAGAGATTGCACAAAGAATAGGTTATCCTTTGGTTATCCGTCCTTCATTCACCCTAGGCGGTACAGGAGGAGGATTTGTA
>JBEBJW010001335.1:0-2466 GCA_040079715.1 Myxococcota bacterium
GGGCGTGGCGGGCGCGATCCCGGTCCGCCCGTCGCGCGAGGCCAGCCCCGAGCGGTCGAGCGGAGCCCGCGTGTCCCGGCCGCTCCCGCGGGCGGCTGCGCTCGCGGTGGCTGTGGCGATCGCGGTCGTGACGCTCCGACCGGCCCCGGACCTCCCCGCTGTCGCGGTCGTGGCCGCCCCGCTGCCCGCCGGGTGGACGCCGGTGACCCCGACCAAGATCGAGCGCCGGTTCGCCGCCGATCACGGCGCGGTGGTGACCAAGGGGGTCGATCCCGCGACCGGCGCGTCGATCGTCCAGGTCGCGAGCGCGTCGTGGGCAGCCCAGCACGTCCCGGAGCAGTGCCTGCGCGCGTCCGGGTGGACGGTGTCCGACGATCGGCCGGTCGCGATCGACGGGCTCGGGTGGGTCCGGTCGGCGACGGTGACCCGCGACGGTCGGACCGCGTCGGCGCTGTGGTGGTTCCAGTCCGACGACCGGATCACCGACGATCTGGTGGTCCGGATCCTGGACGGACGGCGCCGGTGGGTGCTGGTCAGCCTGTTGGCGCCGACCGCGGAGGCAGCGATCGCTGCAGCGCGCGACGTCGCCCGCTCGTCCGTTCCCGTGGCGTTCACCGACGGCGACGCAGGCGCATCAATACAGGAGGGGTCGTGAATCCGAAGGTGATGACCGCGTTCCGGTGGGGCGCGTACCTGTTGTTCTGGGGGTGGAACGCCTGGTTCCTGACCTGGTTGTACCTCGGACTCGGTCCGCTGGTGATCGGCCAGCTGCTGGTGGCGGTGTGGGTCGGGATCGTCCCGGTGCCGTTCGGCCTGTGCGCGCTGACGCTGTTGGCGTTGCCGGCGTTCGGGGTGGCGCTCGGACTGACGCCTCGGCTGCGCGGAGACCCCGGCCGGCTGCTGACCGTGTTCTACGGCGTGCAGGCGCCGCTGATGGTCGTGGTGTCGATGCGGCTGTTCGCGATCCAGGTGTTGACGCCCGCGACCGGCCTCGCCCTCGGGACGGCGATCGTCGGGGGCATCGCGCTCCTCCGGCTGGTGTGGCACGGCCCGCGCGAGGACCGCGCCGTGGTGCAGCTCGCGAGCCTGGTCGGCCTGTCCGGGTACCTCGTCGCCGCGTCGTGGTGCGCCGCGGTGGTCGCGCTGTACGCGGTCGCCGGCGCGGGCAACGCGGTACCGAACCTGCTCGGGGACGTGCTCCGGTTCTCGTGGATCACCCCGGCCCAGATCGCGTTCGTCGGGTTCGCGCTCGCGACCGTCACGATCGCGCTCGTGTTCCCGGTCGCGCTGGTCGGGATCTCGTTCCGCGCCGCCCAGCTCGCGATCGCGGCCGCCGGTCCGCGGTTCGGGACCCGCGCGACGACCGGGATCGTCGGCGTCACCGTGGTCGGGCTGCTCGGCGGGTTCGCGCTGACCGTCCGGCAGCCGCAGCAGGCCGCGTTCGACGCGCTCACCGCCGCCACCACCGACGATGCGCGGCGGGAGGCCCTGGACCGGACCGACGCGATCCGCAGCGGGTTGATCGCAGCGCGGCTCGGCCCGGAGCGCCTGTTCGACGGTGACCCGTCGGGTGCCCACGTCCGGCAGATGTACCGTCCGCTGGTCGGGGAGTGGGTGTCCGAGGCGCCGGCGGCGGTCTGGCGCGGGCTGTTCGCGCCGTTCCTGTACCGCCCGGTGTTCGAGGAGTGGCAGTGGAGCGCCCGCGACGGCCAATGGGAGGACGTGGCGCGCGCGACCGAGGCGTACGGCGCGTTCTTCGACGTGCCGATCGAGGTCGCCGAGCGGGATCGGCTGGTGTACGCCGCCCGCCAGACCTGGAGCTTCGAGGACGCCGCCGCCGGTCAGCTCGAGGCCGGTCAGCGCAAGGTCCACCTCGCGTCGCAGGACGTGCGGGTCGAGGTCCACGGGGACGTCGCCGCGATCGCGATCCACGACGAGTACCACAACCGGACCTGGGACCGCCAGGAGGTGTTCCTGTACTTCACCGTGCCGGAGACGGCGGCAGTGACCGGGTTGTGGCTCGGTCCGGACGGCGATCGGGCCCACGCGTTCGCGTACACCGTCGCCCCGCGCGGGGCGGCCCAGGAGATCTACCAGTCGGAGGTCCGGGTCCGGCGGGATCCGGCGCTGCTCGAGCAGGTCGGCCCGCGCCAGTACCGCCTCCGCGCGTTCCCGATCGAGCCGCGGACCGGGTCGGTCGACGACGTGTGGTCGCTCACGTCCGAGGGCCCGCCGCTCCACCTGTTCCTCGACCTGGTGGTGCCGGTGACCGCGGGGCCCGACGGCGCTCCGGTGTTCGCGCTGCCGACGGTCACCGAGGTCCGGAACCTGTTCTGGGACGAGGACACCGCCCGGACGCTCGACGGAGCGCCGATCGCGGTCGACGGGTGGCTGCCGGCGTCGGTGCCGGCCCCCGGGGCGGCGGCTCGCCCGCACGAGGTGCCCCTCGGCGGGGGTCGCGCGGAC
>JBEBJW010001336.1:0-2464 GCA_040079715.1 Myxococcota bacterium
CGGGCGCGGACGGTGGCGAGCCCGTCGTCGGTCGACGCCAGCCACTGCCCGCGCCGCTCGGTCCGCAGCAGCCCGCGGTTCGGGTCGAGGTCGCCGACCGCCCGGCTCGCCCCGATCCCGAACCCGGTCGCCGACGCCCCGACCCCGGCGACGATCGGCCCCGAGTCGATGTCCGCCGGCAGCTCGCGCCCGACTGGGAACTCCCGGAACCCGACGCCGATCCCGAGGTTCACCCGGAGCGCCGCGCAGGTCGCGGTCCACAGCGTCGCCGCCTCGTCCGGCGCGACCGCGGCGAGGTACCGGACGGTCCAGGTCATCGCCGACCCGCGCGGGATCTCGCCGTTCGTCGTGTGGCCGGTCCACTCGCTCCGGATCAGGCCGTCGGGGGTCCGGTCGCGGCGGATCGCGGCCAGGAACCGCGCCAGCGGGGCGTCGTGGGTCGTGGCGTGGTGCGCGTGGTCGTACAGGGACAGCGCGTACAGCGTCGCCGCCTGGTCCGCCGGCCACCGATCCGGGCTCGACGCGAACGAGCGGGCCATCCCGTCGGGGTGATCGAGGGACCGGTCGGCGAGGCGGAGCGCGACCGCCTGGTGGAGGGCCTCGTCGCACCCGGCGGGGTCCACCCGGTCGGCCGCCCCGAGCACGATCGCGAGGTGGGTCGCGTACAGGTTGTCCTCGGAAGTGGCGTCCCACCGCGACAGCCGCGGATCGGTGGCCGCGGCCGCCAGGCTCCGGGTGCAGGCCCGGGCGCTCGCGGCGTCGCGGGTCCCGGCCAGGTGCTCGTTCACGCACGCCTCGGCCGCGTTCGACAGCGTGACCACCCGGAACCCCGGCGCGGTCGCCGGATCCGCGAGCAACGTCCCGACCGGGTCCGCGATCAACGCGTCGAACGTGACCGCGCGGGCGGTCGCGGCGACGAACAGCAGCGAAGGTGTCATGGACCCTCCGGTAACCACGGTCCGAGCCGCCGTTCGTGCAAACCTCGTGCAACGCGGTCGGTCGGCGCCCGGCAGGATACGACGAGCCCGATGCTCGTGCCGTCGGTCGTGGAGTCGTTCGAGGCCGTCCCTGCGGCGGCGTGGGACGCGCTGGTCGGCGACGGGTCCCCGTTCCTCGAGCACGTGTTCCTGGCCACGCTCGAGGCCCTCGGCAGCGCGACGCCGGCCACCGGCTGGACCCCCCGGATCGTGCTCGTCCACGACGGCGCCACGCTGGTCGGCGCCGCCCCCGCGTACGTGAAGACCCACAGCATGGGCGAGTTCGTGTACGACCACGGCTGGGCCGACGCCGCCCGCCGGGCCGGGATCCCGTACTTCCCGAAGCTGATCGTCGGCGTGCCGTTCACCCCGGTCACCGGGCAGCGGCTGCTGGTCCACCCCGACCGCGCCGACGTCGACGCGATCCGGACCGCGATCCTCCGCGGGATCGAGCGCGCGGCCCGCGACTGCCGCGGGGTCCACGTCCTGTTCGACACCCCGGACGAGGTCGCGTTCCTCGAGCGCCACGGGCTGTTCCAGCGGGTCCAGTACCAGTTCCACTGGGGCAACGACGGGTACCGCACGTTCGACGACTGGCTCGGCTCGTTCACGAGCGACAAGCGCAACAAGATCCGCCGCGAGCGGAAGGAGCTCGCCGGGCTCCGGATCGAGGCGATCACGGCGCCGAGCCGCGAGGTGCTCGACGCGCTGCACCAGTTCCACCGGTCGACCGCGTCGCAGTTCGGGCCGTGGGGCCACGTGTACCTGTCGCGCGACGTGTTCCGGCGGCTCGGCGAGGTGTGGGGGCACCGGCTGCACGCGGTGGTCGCGTGGGACGGCGCGCAGGTCGTGGCCGGCTCGTTCAACGTGCTGAAGGGCGATCGGCTGTACGGGCGCTACTGGGGCGCGTCCGACACGATCCGGTTCCTGCACTTCGAGGTCTGCTACTACAAGGCGATCGAGGACTGCATCGCCCGCGGGGTGGCCGCGTTCGAGCCCGGCCACGGCGGGGGCCAGAAGTACCAGCGCGGGTTCGTCCCCACGATCACCGCGTCGAACCACCGCCTCGCGGACCCGCGGATCCACGACGCGCTCGTTCGGTACACCGCCCAGGAGGTCGAGGCGGTGCGCGAGGAGCTCGAGGCGCTGCGCGACCGCCAGTGACGCCCGCCCCAGCCCGTACCGGACGAAGACGATCGACCCGTTCTTCGCCCAGTTCGCCGACAAGGACCGGGGGTGGACCCTGACCGAAGGGGGCCTCGTCCGGCGGCGGCGGCGGCACGCACGGGCCGCGTCCGCGTCGCACAGTCCGCGACGGTCCGCGCGGTCCGCACGGTCCGAACGGCTCTGAACGGTCCGAACGGTCCGAACGGGTCTGAACGGTCTGCGCGGTCCGCACGGTCTGCGCGGTCCGCACGGTCTGAACGGAGAGCACCGTGCTCCGGGGCCGCTGTCGCGTCCAAGGTCCCGTCTCGATGTCGCTGACG
>JBEBJW010001337.1:0-2464 GCA_040079715.1 Myxococcota bacterium
TCCCGGTCCCGTCCGAACCACCGCCGATGGGACCGGACCTGCACCACCGACGCCCCTCCCGTCCCCGGTCCCACGCGGGCCGGGTCCGCAGCGTACCCGGCGCGGGAGCGAACAGGGGCCGGCGGGATCGGAGCGGCGGTCAGTACGGGATCGTCGCGGTCCCGGTCGCGAGATCGATCCCGTGGACCGCGTGGGCCGCGTCGCCCACCAGGTCGAGGTACACCTGCCGCGCGCCGTTCTGCCGGAGCGGCTCGAGCTCCTTGTTCGCCTGGACCGCGCCCACGTCGGCCCAGATCCCCAGCGCCCCCAGCGCGTCGACGGTCCGCACCAGCTCGGTCGCGACCCGGGTGGTGGCCTCGGTGTGACGCTCCGTCAACGGACAGACCCCGAGCGCGCCGATCTTGTGGGTCGTCTCGAGCCAGTGCCCGAGGAACTTCAGCCGCTGTGACAACAGGACGGTCGAGATCGCGGGCGACGTGCCGGGCTGGCCGAGGATCGGGTCGATCGCGCCGAGCTCGACGTCGATCCGCCACACCAACAGGTCGAGCTGCTGGCAGACCCGCTCGCGGTCGTTCGGGGTGCCGAACCCGCGCCCGACCGCGTACGCGGCGCCCTGCAGCAGGTGCTGCCCGCCGCAGGTGTACCGGAACAGCCACTTCCGGCTGTCCTTCTGGACGAGCTGGCCCGCGTCCATCGCCGCCACCATCTCTGCGGTCTCGAGCTGGAGCGTGTCGACCACCGCGGTGGTGAACCCGGTCATCGACATCTTCCGCCCGCCGCTCGCCACCCACGCGAGCCCGTCCGGCGCCCACGCCGCCAGCCCCTGGAGCGCCCACGGCGTGTCGTTGTACGAGCCCTCCTGGAATCCGGTGGTCGGGCCCATCGCCCACGCGCGCCACAGGCTGTACCGGTACAGGTCGCCGAGCGTCTTGTGGGTGCCCGCCACGGTCACCGCGCGATCCGGGGTGAACCCGGTCTCGGTCATCGCCTTGAGGATCAGGTCGGTGTGCGGCTCGACCAGCGCGCTGCCTTGGCGGGTCGGGAACGTGACGAGCTCGGTGTCGCCGAGCTTCACGGTCTGGGCGTAGTGCTCGAACATCCAGTCGACCGGATCTGCGTCGTTGGTCAACTTCATCGTCGGGCCGAGCGCCAGCATCCCGTGGACGATCGCCCACGGGTTCTCGGGGTCGCGCGCGTGGTCGACCACCACCTGGGCCAGCACCGACCGGGCCCGGAGGAGCTGCGGATCGAGCGCCACCGGGGCCGGGGTCGTGCCCACCCGCGTCGGCAGCCGGAACGCGACCACCGGCGCCACCTCGACCGGCTTCGCCACCCGCACCGGGGCGACCGGCGCGGGGACGGGCGCGGGCTCCGGCGTGGGCGTGGAGCACGCCGCGAACCAGACCGCGATCACCCCGCTCGCGATCATGCCAGCCCCGAGTGGTCGAGCTGGATCATCCAGCCCCGAGCGGTCGAGCGGATCATTCCGGGATCTCGAGCTGGCCCGAGCCGGTCTGGCCGGCCTCCTCCTTCTGGTGGAGGTCGAGCGCGTCGGCGTGGAGGATCCGGTCGTGCTCGGTGACGAACACGTGGTCGCCGAACACCGCGAGGCGCGGGACGTCCCACGAGTACTCGCCGACGCTCACCGTGTAGTCGACCTTGCCCGGCTTCTTGAACTTGACCACCGTGCCGGTGTCGAGCACCGCCCACAGCTTGCCGCGCTCGTCGAACGTGACCGCCCACGACTCGAACCCGCCCCCGAGCGAGTCGCCGAGCAGATCGCCGTGGCGGAACCCGTCGGTCGAGTACAGGATCAGCTTCGACCCGTACACGAGGCCGATCTTGCCGTTCGGGAAGATCACCGCCGAGCTCGGGACGCCGTCCTCGAGCTCGAACCGGCCGAGCTCCTCGCCGTCGGACTGGGACAGCACGACGCCCTCGTTGCCCCACACCACGACCACCTTGCCCTTGTTGTACAGGATGTGGCCTTCACCGGCGGAGATCCCCTCGGTGAACGTCAGCTTCCGGACCGACGCGACGTTGCCGTTCGGGTCGATCGTGGTGATCCGGCCGTGCGCGTCGAGGACCAGCACCGCGTCGCCGTCCTTGCCCGGGACCAGCGCCAGATCGACCGGGTTCACGAACTGGCCGTCGGCCTCGCCCGGGGCGGATCCGGACGCGTACGCGTCGCGGGTCCCGGTGAACCACACGTCGGTCACGCCGCCCTCCGGCGCGCCCCACACCTTGTCGACCACCCCGGTCTCGACGCCGAACCGCTGGACCCGGTTGTTGCCGGTGTCGCACACGTACAGGCCGCCGTAGCTGTCGGCCACCACGTCGAGCGGCTCGCCGAGCCCGCGGAGGGCGCCCTTCGCGATCCCCTCCGAGCCCCACGGCGGCTGGTTCCGCCCGCCGCCCCCGAGCAGCTCCTGGTACGCGTCGAACAGCTTCGCCCGCCGGGCGA
>JBEBJW010001338.1:0-2463 GCA_040079715.1 Myxococcota bacterium
GCGCGGCAGGCGGAGGGGCGTGGGGCGCCGTCGCGATCCGTGGGGTCGGCGCCGGATCGGTCATCGGGGCCGGGCCCCGCCACCACCACCCGAGCGCCGCGCCGAGCGCGAGCGTCACGCTCGCCACACCCGCCGTCCGCAGCACGCTGTTTCGCTTCATGCCCGCCTCCGTGCTGGTTCACCCTGATCAGCGTGTTCGATCCCGATCTTGACTGGTCTCCCGACGATCCGGCGAAAAACCGGATTCACTCCGTGGGTTCGTGTGGACAAAGCTCGGCTATCCACCTGGGCCGGCGCGGTTCGCACGGACAGAGCTGGATTCTCACGGCGAATCGAATGACGGCCCGGCTGGCGCCGTCGGATGGACGCGCTACCCTTGGCGTATTCCGGAGGAGTCGATGGTCGATCGTAGAATCGGGGCGGCGGCGGCGATCCTGAGCCTCACGGGTCTCATGGGAGTGTCGACCCCGTCCCGAGCAGACGAGCCCGGGCCCTACATGTGGGGCATCGGCCCGAAGCTCGGCATGATCATCATCCCGGGGCACTATCCGTACGCGTTTCCGTCGCTGGTCGCGAACTACGACTTCTTGCAAGGCGACGGTCCGCAGGCCGGCAACCCGGACGCGCCGACCCCCGAGCGCGACCTCGACGAGAACCTGGATCCCCGGTTCTCGACCCTCACCGGCGTCGGGCTCGACGGCCGGCTCGGCGGCGAGGGGTTCTACGGCCTCGACGCGCTGAACCGGATCGGCGCCGGCGTCGGGCTCGGGTTCGGCACGCGGTACATCGACTACTGGCTCACCCTGAACTACGACCGGGTGATCTACTCGGCCGCCCCGTTCGACGTGGTGCTCGGCGGCCAGGTCGGGTTCGGCGGCACGAACTTCAACGGCGATTCGTCGCTGCCCGGCGGCGAGAACGAGCAGCTGAAGATGGCGTACTACCCGCTCCGCGCGCGGATCGAGGGCCAGTTCCGCGACGGCCCGCGGATGTACGGCCTCGGGCTGTTCGTCCAGGACGCGGTCCCGGCGAGCACCACGTACCTCGACCTCGACGGCGTCGAGCAGGACGAGGTCGGCGGCCCCGGGAACTTCGCGCTGTTCCTGATGGCCGGGCTCGAGATCGACGTCCAGTTCGGCGACTTCACCCCGCCGAAGAAGAAGAAGCCGCCGGCGAAGGGCGGCGCGAAGCCGGCCCCGAAGCCCGGCGCGAAGCCGGCTCCGAAGCCCGCGCCGAAGCCCGCCCCGAAGCCGGGTCCCAAGCACCCGTGACCGGGCCGCCCGCGCTGTCGTTCGCCGAGCAGGACCGCCTGGACGCGATCCGCGCGGCGTGGGCAGCGGTGGTGCCGATCGCGGTCGCGGGGTGGTCGCTCTCGGGCGGCCCGGAAGCGGTGGGGTGGGACGACACCTGGTGGTACGCCGACCTCAGCCTGGTCTGCCCGTCGGGGGGCCCCACCCCGGTAGCGGCGGCGCGCGACGGGACGCCGTCCCGCGAGGACGGGCGGATCGCCCTCGCCGAGCGGACGGAGACGGACCTCGACGCGATCCGGGTCCGGTTCGCCGCGTTCGCGGTCGCCGTGGGGCGGATCCTCGCCGACGCCCAGGATCCACGGTTCGGTCCGCCACCGTGGCTCGGGGTGGTCCACCTCGATCGGGCGATTCGGGCGGCGATCGACGCCCCGCCGACCGTCGCGCGGTCGATCGACGCGACGGCCCGGCGGATCCTCGCCGACCCGACGATCGCCCGGTTCCTGGCGCCGTCGATCGCGGACGAGCAAGCGATCCGCGCCCGGCTCGAGCCGTGGCTGGTGGACCACGAGACCGTGTTCTCGAGCGACGACCTCGCGGTGGCGCTGGTGACCGAGCCGAGGTTCGCGCGGGACGGCGTGTGGCTCACGGTCCGGTTGATCGAGTACGCCGGGGGCCAGGTGGCGAGCATCTTCGAGCAGGACGTCCGGATCGCGCCGACCACCGCGCTCGACGATCCGGACCGGCTGATGGCGTGCCTCGACGGGTGGGTGGAAGCGCTCCCCCGGCGGGCCGGGATCCCGGCGTACGATTGGCTCCCGGTGTACGACGACCGGGTGCTGGCGCTGGCGAAGCCGCAGACCCCAGCGGCGTTCGCCGACGCGTTCGCCCGCCGGTGGAAGGTCCTCTGACTAAGAGGCCTTGATCCCGGCCTTGCCCAGCGCGCCGAGCTCGTCCATCAGGTACACGTTCGCGAGCACCGCCTTGCGGAACACCCCGAGGTGCATCGACTCGTTCGGCCCGTGCGCGGTCGTCAGCGGGTCCATCACCCCGTTCAGGATCAGCGGCAGGTCCTGGAACCGCCGCCCGAACAGCGCCACGAACGGGATCGACCCACCGACGCCGACCGGGACCAGCTCCTGACCCCACGCCTTGCGGTACGCCCGGTTCGCCGCCGGGAACGCCGGACCCTTCGGCGTGTACAGCCAGCCCTCCC
>JBEBJW010001339.1:0-2456 GCA_040079715.1 Myxococcota bacterium
CACCACGCCGCCGGTCGGCACCCCGGCGGCCCGCAAATCGGCCGCGAGCGCGCGGCGGTCGAGGGCGCGAGCCACGATCAGCTCCGCGGCGCCGGCATCGGGGTCAGCAGCGATCGGTCGGCGAACAGGACCGCCGGGCAGTACCCGACTCCGAACGGGCCCTCGTACGAGTAGACCTCGGCGTTGTCGCTCCGCCACGCGCTGGCGCCGGCGGCGACGGTGACGGGCGCCACCACGTCCTCTGCCGCGAGCTTCCGCAGCTCGGGGTCGACCTCGGCCACCGCGCGCAGGTCGCCGGCCCGGAGCGCCGCCACCACCGCCTGGTCGAACGCCTCGGCCCGCGGGTGGAACCCGGCCGGAGCGCCCGGGCGGAGCTTGTGGCTCATGTCGCCCGACGCCACGATCGCCCACCGCTCGTTGCCGCTGGCCGCCCGCAGCGCCTCGCCCATGATCGCCTCGGTGCCCTCGCGCCACGGCAACGCGAGGATCAGCGTCGCGCCGGCCCACCCGGCCCGCTGGAGGAACCACAGGGGCACCGCGGCGCCCTGATCGAGCGGGATCGCCGGGAGCGGGGCGGTGGGCGTGCCGTACTGCGCCCCGAGCCGCGCCAGCCGGGAGCGTGCGGCCGCCGCCGTCGGCAGGTCGACCTTGGTGGTCGGGGCGCTGAAGTCGGCGAAGTTGCCGCGGATCCGGCCGCCGTCGATCACCCGCCACGCGTCGAGCGCCCGCGCGGCGTGCGGCGAGATCACGACCACCACGTCCGGCCGGGCCGCGACGATCCGCTCGGCCACGCGGGTCATCGACCGGGTGGTGGTGGCGCACCCGGTCGATTGGGGCCCGCCGACCGGCGGGATCACCACCGGGGCGTGGCACATCAGCGCGGTGATCGCGATGCTCATCGGGGCTCATCCTACGCCGTCGACCCGCGCCGGTCCACGGTCCGCCCGCAGGTCACGCCCGCAAGCCGAAGAACGCCTGGATCCGGTGGAGGATCCGCGCCTGATCGCGCACCCGTTCGGCGGCCCGGACCGCGGCGTCGAGCTCGCGGGCGTCGCTGAGCCCGGAGCGGCGCTCGGCGAGGACCGCCGACAGATCGTGGGCGATCGCCGGCCGGTTCCGGAGGAACTCGTCGAAGTCCGCCTTGTCGAGGCGCCAACACTCGACCGGGGACGCGGCGGCGACGGTCGCGGCGCGCGGCTCGCCGGTCATCAGGCCCATCTCGCCGAACAGGGCGGGGGCGTCGAGGTTCGCGACGGTCGACGAGGCGCCGTCGACGGTGGCGGAGACCCGGACCCGCCCGGCCGCGAGCAGGTACAGCCAGTGCGCGGTGTCGCCCTCGCGGGTCACGATCTCGCCGTCGCAGTACGGGGCGTGCCGGAGCCGCGGGGCGAGCTGGTCCTTCTCGTCGGCGGTGAGCGGATCGAACAGGCCGACCCGGTCGAGCAGCCTGCGGGCGTCGGCCCGGAGCTCGTCGACCTTGGTCCGGTCGAGCTCGCCGCGCGCGCCCTGCTTGTACACCCCGGTCGACGGGACCCCGAACGGGAGGCCCGCCCGCCGCATCGCCGCGTGGATCCGGCTGCGGACGGCGGTGGCGGTGACCTGGTCCCGGGCCGGGTCCGCGATCCACACCCGGGCGGTGAACCGGGCGAACCCGACGTTCCCAGCGCCGAGGTCCACGCACACGCAGTCCGGTGCCGGGATCGGCACGACGTTGTCGAGCGGCGAGTCGCGCAGGGCCTGCTCGACCACCGCCACCACCCGGTCCGGCGGGGTGGTCACGTCGGTCGCGAGCTCGATCGCCAGCCGGTGGGGCCCGGGCCGCCCGTCGTCGGCCCGCCCGAGGATCGTGACCAGCATCGTCAGCAGGGACGAGTTCGGGACCACGATCGCGTCGCCGTCGCGGGTCTGGAGCACGGTGTGCCGCCACCGCACCTCGCGGACCCGGCCCTGGCGCCCGTCGTCGAGCGCGAGCCAGTCCCCCGCGCGGATCGAGCCGTCGAGCTGGACCGCGATCCCGCCGACCACGTTGCCGAGGGTGGTCTGGAGCGAGATCGTCAGGATCGCGGCGGCGATCGTCGACGCGGCCACGAACCCGGTCAGGTCGACCCCGCTCACGGTCAGCACCACGACGGCGGCGAGCATCCAGCCGGACGCGACGACCAGCTCGGCCACGATCGGCGCGATCTCGACCGCGAGGCGGGGCAGCCCGAGGTCGAACACCGCGACCGCGACGAGGTTGACCGCGGCGAACGCGCACCCGAGGTCGGTCGCGAGGTGGAGCCAGTGGGCCGCGACCGACAGCCCGAGCGACCGGGCGCCGAGCTCGGCCCCGGCGGCGGCGGCGGCGGACCCGACCAGCAGCACGACCCGGCGCAGGCGGGACCGGCGGGACGGGACCCACGCGTTGATCGCGACGGCGAGGACCAGCAGGCCGATCCCCAGCCCGAGCACCCCCC
>JBEBJW010001340.1:0-2455 GCA_040079715.1 Myxococcota bacterium
CCGCGCGGCCCACCCGCGCGGCCCACCCGCCGCGCAGCGCCTCGGCTTCCGGCGCGCTCCCCGATTCCGCGAGCCGACCGGCCGCGAACCGGCGGACGAGCTCCAACAGGCCGAACCGAGCGGCCCCGCCCCGGTCCACCCTCGCCACCAGGTGACGCTCCACCAGCGACTGGACGAGCAGATCGGCCGTGGGCCCTTCCGAAGCGCCGATCACCGCCTCGGCTCCGCCCAGGGAGACCCCGCCGCGAAACACCGACAGCCGGGCCAGCGCCCGCTGCTCGTGCGCCGTCAGCAGGTCCCACGACCAGGTCAACGAGTGCAGGACGGAGGTGTGCCGGGCCGCGGGGGTCGCCGGTCCCAGGAGCACGCCGAGGCCCTGTTCGAGCCGCAGGTTCAGCTCCTCGAGCGACAGCCCGCGGAGGCGCGCGGCGGCGAGCTCGATGGCCAGGGGCACGCCGCAGGTGTGGGCAACGAGCGTGGTCACGCGCGGATCGCCGGCGTGGACCCGCTCTCCGGCCCGGCTGGCGAACAGCGCCGCCCCCTCCTCGGGCGACAGCGGCGCGACCTCGACCTCGACCTCGCCGATCCCCACGGGCTCCCGGCTCGTCCCTACCACCCGGAGCTCCGGGGCGCGCCCGAGCCACCTCCCGAGCAGCCGCACCACGGGATCGTGCAGGTGTTCGAGGTTGTCGAGCAGGATCAGCGACCTGCCGCGATGGGCGAACAGCTCCCCGAGCTGGAGGGCGGGGTCCCCGCGCAGCTCCACCCCGACGCTCCGGGCGACGACCGCGCAGATCGACGCCTCGTCGTCGGCTTGTGCGAGCTCGCACCACCAGACCGCGGCGTGCCGCTCCCGAACGAGGAGGGCGTGCTCGAGGGCCAGCCGGCTCTTGCCCACGCCGGGCGGGCCGACCAGCAGGGCGAACGGCCCGTCGATCTGCGCGAGGCGCTGCAGCTCGGGCTGCCGGCCGACGAACGCGTCGACGCTCAGCGGGAGGGGAACGCCCCGCTCTGCCGTCGCGTCGCCCAGATCGAGGCGATAGCCGACACCGTGCACGGTCCGGAGGTACCGGGGCTCGGCCGGGTCGGGCTCCACCAGCACGCGCAGGCGGCGGACCGCCATGTCGAGCGCGCGTGAGCCGCGGGAGCGCACGCCCCACACCGCGCCCATCAGCTGGTCGCGCGGGAGCACCTGCCCGCGGTGTCGCAGCAGGTAGGCCAACAGGTCGGCGTCGCGCGGGCCGAGCCCGACCGGGCCCCGGTCGCGGGACTGGACCTGGCGCTTGATCAGGTCGACCGTGCAGCCGCCCAGCCGGATCTGGCCCGGTGCCGTGCCCATCCTCCACTCCTCGCTTCGATCGATTCGTGCCGCCCCGCGGACGGTCGTGACATCCACGTTACCCGCGAACGCCGTACGTCGTCCTCCGAACCCGGAGGAATCCATGTTCCCGTCGCTTCCCCGATCCCTGGTGCTGGTGTCGCTCCTCGTCCCGGCGCCCGGCTGCTTCGTGACCACGATGGCTCGGACCAAGGCCATGTCCCGCGCGCCCTCGGTCGCGCTGGGCCTCACGCGCCCGGTGACCGTCGTCTCGCCGGACCAGACGCGGTACACGCTCGTTTCGCTCCGCCAGGAGGAGGCGTGCGTGCAGGTGGAGGCGAGCGTCGACCCGGACCACCTCCTCGGCGCCCGGTTCGAGCTCCGCTCGGTGCGGACACCGCGCGACAAGCTGCGGGACGCCCGCGCCAGCGCGAACCCGACGCAGCGTCTCCTCGACTCGAGCGCGGTGCCGGTCCCCTACCAGACGGTCGTCCACGACACGGTCAAGGACGAGCAGGGCGACGTCATCGCCACCACCGACCGCACCGTCCAGGCCTGGGGAGTGGCCTACCAGTCCTCGATGGAGGTGTGCTTCCCCGATCCGCCGCTCGACGGGGCGGAGGCGTATCTGATGGTGCGTTCGGCAAAGCCGGCGGTCCTGTTCGCGCTCGACCCGTCGTCGCTCCCCTGGGCGCCGAGCCCCGGCTGGTTCAAGGTCGAGGGGGCGGCGATGGACCGCTGAGGCGCGCGCTTCCGGGGCCGGGTGGACCCGGACGTGGGACCGGGGCCCGGAGCGGCCGGGCTCGTCCACCGGTCGCTCGGATCACGGGGCGCAGGCCAATCCGAACGCCTGCGCCTCCCCGTCGGACCACAAGGTCAGGAGCCGTCCCGTCCCGTCGTCGGGGATCGCGATCCGCGGGGACGCGGTCTCGGTGACCAGCGCCGCGGGGATGTCGGCCTGCGCCACCACCCCGACCACCGCGCGGGCCTCGGGGTCGAACCACGCGAACACCGCGGCGCCCTCGAGCCGGCCCGCCGCGAGGCCGTTCGCGCCGAGCGGCCACGGCG
Source organism: Myxococcota bacterium (assembly GCA_040079715.1). GTDB lineage: Bacteria > Myxococcota_A > UBA796 > UBA796 > JACKER01. The sequence goes on from JBEBJW010001340.1 coordinate 2,387, forward strand.
GGACCCCGGTGACCCCGCCCAGCGGCATCGCGATGACCGGGGACCGGTGGATCGGTCCCGCAGGCGCGT
>JBEBJW010001341.1:0-2416 GCA_040079715.1 Myxococcota bacterium
GCGCGGTGTGCCGGATCGCGCGGTGGGTGACCAGGAACAGCGGCAGCGGCGGCGGCAGCGGGATCGCGAGCGGGACCCGCACCAGCGGCCGGCCGTCGGTGGCCGCGGTGACGGCAGCGAACAGGTCCGGGACGACCGCGATCCCGATCCCGGCCGCCACCGCCAGCCGGACCGCGGTCAGGCTGCCGACCCGGAGCGTGGGCTCGAACCCGAGCACCTCGCGCTGCCAGTCATCGAGCGCGTCGCCGGCGTCGGGATCGCTCGGGCAGTGGATCCACCGGTGGGCCGCCGGATCCGTCGGATCGGCGATCGACGCGAGGTACCGCTCGGTCGCGTACAGCGAGACGCCGACGTCGCGGAGCCGGGTCGCGATCAGCTCGTCGCCGCGCTCCGGGCGGGACACCCGGACCGCGAGATCCGCCTCCCGTCGGGTCAGGTCCGCGAGTCCGAACCCGTGGACCAGCGCGATCCGCAGCCCGGGATGCGCGTCGAGCAGCTCCGGGAGCGCCGGGAACAGCACGAGGTTCGTCATGTCGTCCGGGGCGGTGAGCCGGACCGTGCCCGCGGGCCGATCGTCGAGGCCGATCAGCGCCCGCTCGGCGTCGCGGGTCACCCGCTCGATCGACTCCGCGTGCGGCACCAGCGCGGTCGCGGCCGCGGTCGGCACGAGCCCGTCGGGCGTCCGGACGAACAGGACCTGCCCGACCACCTCCTCGAACGCCGCCAGCCGCCGGCTGACGGTCGACACGCTGACGTCGAGCTCCGCCGCGGCCCGGGTCAGGCTCGCGGACCGGTGCGCCGCCAACAGCACGCGCAGATCGTCCCACGGGATCATCGCTGACCAGCATGCCACGCCGCGCTACGGAGGTCTCCCCCGCCCGGAGAGAGGCCATGATCGTCGGGTCGTTGTTCATCGGGTTCGCCGCGCCGCTCGGGTGCGCCGAGCCGGTCGACGAGGACGCTGCCACCCGCTGGTCGCGCCGCCACGAGGCCACGCTCGACGGGATGGACACCCGGATCGGCCGGTTCCTCGCGACGCTGCCGAGCCTGCCCGGCGACCGGTTCTTCTGCGTCGAGACCACCGTCCCGCCGGGGCTGACCGAGGACCAGGGCAAGGCGCTGACCCGCGAGCTGTGCGAGCAGCAGCAGTACCAGTGGCGGATCGACCGGTACACCCAGGAGGACGAGCTCGGCACCGAGATCCTCAACGGATCGTTCCGGGCGTTCGGGGTGGTGGGCGTCGAGCTCACCGTCACCGGCCCCGACGGGGTCGAGTGGTCGGATCACCGAGGGGTCTGGCAGTTCGTCAGCGGGACCGCTGCCGTCGACGCCGCGCCGACGCCGCGCGGGTGGCAGCTCGGGTACGGGACGGTCGAGATCGGGGCCGAGACGCCGGCGAACGCGCTCGAGTGGCGGATGGTGGCGAAGCGCAGGGAGGCCTCCGCCACGATCCGGATGTTCCTCCTCGCCGACGGCACGCCCGACGCGGCGTTCGTCCAGCGCTCGCTCGCGCCGGTGGACTGAGGCCCGGCGCACGGTATGGTTCCACGGACGATGAAGCTGCACTCCCACCCCGCGACGATCCTCGCCGGCGCGTACCTCGTGGTCGCCGGGTCGTACATCGCCCTGTCCGGGCGGGTGGCCCAGTGGATCGCGCCGTCGGAGGAGTCGCTCGCCGCGGTCGAGCTCGCGAAGGGCATCACGTTCGTGGTCCTCACCGCCGGGCTCCTGTTCTGGCTCGCGCACACGCTGTACGCGCGGATCGCCGCCGAGCACGCCGAGGTCGAGCGGATGCGCGACGCGCTCGCGAGGGCCGAGCTGCGGGCGGTGGCGGGGGCGCTCGCCGGAGCGGTCGCGCACGACATGAACAACCTGTTGACCGTGCTGACGGTCCACCTCGATCTGCTGGCCGAGAAGACCCCGCCGGCGAACCGGGCCCTGGTGGACGACGCGACCCTCGCCGCGGTCCAGCTCGGCCGCCTGGCGAGCCGCCTGCACGAGACGGGGGCCGCCCGATCGCGGTCACGGCAGCGGTTCGACCTCGCCCACGCGGTCGGCGAGGCGCTCCCGTTCGTGCGGCGCCACCCGCGGGTCCGCGACCTGACCCTCGACTGGGTCGGGGGGAGCGGTGCTGTCGTGTGGGGCGACGAGACCCTGGTGGTGCCGATGGTGTGGAACCTCGTGCTCAACGCGGCCGACGCGACCGGGGGCCGCGGGCGGGTCGAGGTCCGGGTCGAGGTCGACGACGACGATGTGCTGCTGATCGTCCACGACGACGGGCCCGGGATCCCGGAGGCCCAGCGCGAGCTCGTGTTCGAGCCCCTGTACACCACCAAGCCCGTCGGGACCGGGCTGGCCTGGTGTCGGTCCGCGGGTGCGCCCACCTGCTGGGCGGGACAGTCCGGGTGGACGAGGG
>JBEBJW010001342.1:0-2454 GCA_040079715.1 Myxococcota bacterium
GCCGTACACCGAGACGGTCGACGGGTTCGAGCGGACGTTCGGGGTGTGCTACCTCGGGCACGCGGCGCTGGTGGTGGCGCTGCTCGACCGGCTGCGCGCCGCCGCCCCGGCGCGGGTGGTCCTGGTGTCGTCCGACAACCACCGGTGGCCGCGGCGGTTCCGGCTCGACCAGGTCCCGACCCCGCGCGCGGCGTACTCCGAGCTCACCGCCTACGGGCACACCAAGCGGTGCCTGGTGCTGTTGGCCCGGGCGCTGACCGATCGGTTCGGAGGGGAGGGGATCACCGCCAACGCGCTCCACCCGGGCGACCTGATCGCCACCGGGATCGACCGCGACAGCGCCCTGCTCCGGTGGGTGATGCGGCTCGCCCGCCCGTTCACCCGGAGCCCGGCGCAAGCCGCTGCCACCTCGGTCCACCTCGCCACCGACCCCGCGCTGGAGGGGATCGGCGGGCGGTACTTCGTCGACCGGGTCGAGGTCGCACCGGCGCCCGGCGCGCTCGATCCGGTCGTCGCCGCGGCGCTGTGGGCGCGCACCGAGGGCTGGTTGGCAGGGCAGCCGGTGGAGCGGAGCCCTACCGGTCGATGACCCGCCGCTCGCCGATCTGCGGCGGCGGCTCGATCGCGGTGGTCTCTCCGTCCGGCCAGGTGACCGTCGCGGACGTCACCACGTCCGCGTCGGCGAGCCCGAAGTACAGCTCCTGGCCGTTCGTCGCCGAGAACCCGTTCCCGCCCTTCACCCACCGGGTCAGGGTCCACGACGCGCCGTCCGCGACCCGCAGCACCGTCGCCGTCACCTTCGCGCCGATCGGCGACCGGGCGACCGTCACGCCGTCGCCGTCGAGCGTCACCCCGAACCACCGCGGCGCGGCCGGCAGGGCGAACTGGAACAGCCGGGGCGGCTCGCGGACCAGGTCCGGGAGCGCCGCCGGGCCGCCGTTGTGGACCGAGATCTCGACCGTGCCGTCGCCGTCGAAGTCGACGAAGTTCACCGCGTGGGTCCGGTACGGATACGGCGGGTACACCACGCCGGCGTCGGGGTCTTCCGGCGCCGGGAAGTCGATCAGCGCGGTGCTGTCGACGTACTGCGGGATGTTCACCGTGCCGAGCCCGTCGACCGTGACCTCGCGGAGCCCGGTCGACAGGAAGAAGATGTCCGCCGTGCCCGCGTTCTGGCCGCCCTGGCCGACGTACACGTCCGGGATCCCGTCTGCGTTGACGTCGCCGACGTTGGCGCCCATCACCCCGCCGCCGGAGTGGTCGCGGAACGTGTCCTGCTCCCAATTGATGTACGGGTCGTTCACGCCGGTCAGCGGCGCCACGTCGACGAACCCCTCGCCGTGGGCGTTGAGCAGCAGTACGTGCCCGTCGTGGTACGGCGACTCGGGGATCTCCTCGAACGCCCGCACGAACACGATCACGTCTTCCCACCCGTCGAGGTTGAAGTCGGCGGCGGCGGCGGTGAACGAGTCGAACGGGAACCGCAGATCGCCGTCCCCGAGCGACAGCTCGGCCGTCGCGTCCTCGAACCGGGCCTCGCCGGTCTCGACCAGCAGGTTCCGCCACAGGTGCTGCGGCGACCGGTTGGCGTTCTCGTACAGGTCCTGGTCGCCGTCCTGGTCCCAGTCGAGGAACACCGAGTGCTGGCTCGCGTCGGTGCTGGTGATCCCGGCGGCGACCGCGAGATCCTCGAACCCGGCCTCGGTCTGGTGCCACAGGATGTTCTGCCCGCGCGACGGGTCGTTCGTCAGCTCGGGGATCCGGGTGGCGGGTTCGATCCCGACGTTGACGAACAGATCGATCCGGGCGTCGTTGTCGAAGTCGACCGCGTGCGCGTTCGCCGAGGGGACCTTCGCCGGACGGTCCGCGCCCGGCAGGTGCGGGCCGCCGACCCCCATCCCCTCGGTCAGATCCACGAACGACAGCGTCCCCGTCGGCACCACCTCGTTCCGGAACATGAACGAGTGGTCCGGGGCCTCGTTCCCGCCGCCGGACACGAACAGGTCCGGGTCTCCGTCGTTGTCGAGGTCCGCCAGCGCCCCGCCCCACGACAGGTGGCCCTCCGCCACCACCGGCCCGAGCGCGAACCGGAGCGGGCCGCCGGGCACGGTGGTGTTCAGCACCACGAACGACGTCTCGCCGGGGTTGCCGGAGAACTCGTCCGGGTCCCCGTCGAGGTCGAGGTCGCCGACCAGCGCGCACCGGCCGCGGAACAGGTGGCCGAAGAAGTCCGCGCCCTGGTACCCGGAGGCGAGCGCCACATCGGCGACCGCCACCTCGTCGGTCGAGGAGGACGGTCCGGTCGGATCGACCGGCGGTGACGCGACGCACGCTGCCAACCACCACACGCCGGGCCCCCAGAGGCGATGGTACCCTCCCGGTCGGCCGATGGCCATTCCGCGCGTCGGCGTGCCGTCCGCGGATCTCGCCACAACGCACCGCCGGGGGAGGGGA
>JBEBJW010001343.1:0-2450 GCA_040079715.1 Myxococcota bacterium
ACGACGGCCGGCGGGTGTGCGACGACGGGGCGGATGGGGCGGTCGGGTTCCAGCGCGGGGTGTACGAGCTGCTGCGCGACACCACCGACGACGACCTGCTGGTCGAGATGCAGGACGTCCGGATCGACCAGTTGTCCGAGCGGATCGTCGCCCGGTGACCGAGCTCAGCGCGTCCGGAGCTGCATCCCCGGGTACACCGTCGCGCGCTCGTCCGCGCCGGTGCCGAGGATGTCGCGGTTCATCCCGACGAGCTCGTCGGCGAACGCCGCGTCGCCGAGCGACCGCGCCGCCACCTCGGCCAGACCCTCCCCGGGCCGCACCACCACCACCCCGACCCGGTCCGGCGCCGACCACTGGCCGAGCAGGCGCTCCGCGAGCTGCTGGAGCAGCCCGTTCGCCCCGAGCTCCGCCAGCACCCGGTCGATGTCCGCCCGGAGGACCGGTCGCCCCGACGCCACCGCGATCGAGTAGGTCGCCACGCCGAGGTGATCGTCGACGACCTGCAGGCCCGGCTGCCCGCGCAGCTCGTACCGGGTGAGCGGGCAGTCGTACACCACCGCGTCGAGCCGCCCGCCGGCCAGATCGGCGAAGTACCCGTAGTCGCCGTACAGCTTCGGGGTCCAGGCCGAGCCGAGGGCGGCGTCGACCACCCCGCGGGCGGTCGGATCGTCGTACAGGCCGATCGTCGGGGCCCGGAGGTCGGCGAGGCCGCGGACCCGCTGGTCGGCGCGGACGGTCAGGCACAGCGCGTACTGGAGGTACGACCGGCTGTACGCGATGCCCGGGGCGTCGGTCGGCGGGAGCTGGCCGATCGCCACGTCGACCGCCCCGGACGACACCGCGGAGCGCAGGTCGTCGTACGGGGTCGGCACGATCGCGACCTCGACCTTCGCCGCGTCGGCGACGGCGGCGATCAGCGCGTACTCGAACCCCTCCCACGCCCCGGGACCTCCGGACAGGAACGGCGGGGCGTTCGGGTCGGCCGCGACGGTGAACCGGCCGGCGGCGCGGACCGCGTCGAACCCGTCGCCCCGGACCGTCGCAGCCGGTGACGTCACCGCGACCGGAGCGGGTCCGGGCCCGGAGACCGGGGGAGGGGACCGGAGCGCGAACCACACCGCGGGGCCGGCGACCAGCGCCACCAGCACCCCGAGCCCGCCGAGGCCGAGCGCCGCGCCGACCACCGCGGCCGATCGCCCGCCGCCCGCCCGGCCGGCGGACGACGTCGACCCGGGGGCCGAAGCGCCGCAGCCCGGGCACCGGAGCGCGCCGCGCGGGATCTGCGAGCCGCAGTGGGGGCAGCTCATGGCTTCGGCGGGATCCGGACCAGCATCCCGACGTACACCACGTCCGGATCGGCGCCGATCACGTCCTTGTTCGCCTCGTACAGCGTCTTCCACTGCTCGACCGACCCGAGCTCGCGCTCCGCCACGAGCGACAGCGTGTCGCCGGCGCGCAGCACCACCACCTTGCCGGTCGCGCTCTCGAAGTCGGCGGCGGCCGCGGGCTTCCCGAGCCACTGCTCCGACAGCTTCGCGAGCAGGCCCTGCTCCCCGAGGGTCTTCAGCGCGCGGTTCACGTCGCCGAGGAGCAGCGCGTCGTCGGCCCGGACCGCGGCGTTGTACGTGGTGACGTTCAGCGTGTCGGACGCGATCCGGAGCTGGTCGCCGTACACCTTCATCTCGTGCCGGGCGAGCGGGCAGTCGTACACCATCGCGTCGAGCTGCCCGCGGACGAGCTTCTCGAAGTAGCCGTAGTCGTCGAACAGGTTCTGGTCGAACGATCCGCCGACCAGCACGTTCGCGAGCTGCCGGGCGACGGGATCGTCGTACATCCCGACCCGCTTGCCCTTCAAATCCGCCATCCCCTTGACCGGCGAGGCGGCCGGCACGATCAGGCACAGGCTGTACTGGAGGTAGCTGACGGACCACGCGAGGCCCGCGTACGACGCGCTCGGCGACAGCTGGCCGATCGCGAGGTCGGCCCGGCCGGACGTGACGAGCTCGGGCAGCTCGGTGAACAGCCCCGGCACGATCTCGAGCTTCAGCTCGGCCCCGTCGGCGATCGTCTGGGCGAGGGCGTACTCGAACCCCTCGTACCCGGTCGCGGTCTTGATCAGGAACGGCGCGGCGTCCGGATCGGCGGCGACCTTCAGCACCCCGGTCGACTTGGCGAGGGCCGTGAGGCCGCCGGTCGGGCGGACCCCCGGGGCGACTGCGACGGGCTCGGCCGGCGGGGCGGGTGCGACGGGCGCCGGCGCGACCTCCGGCGTTCCCCCGACGCATCCGAGCCACCCGAGCCACCCGACCGAACCGACGAACACCGACGCGAAGATCATCATGGCGCGGATGATGCCACAGGCGTCACCACCGGTCGACGAGCCACGGGCAGACCACGAACGGATTGACCACCCCCTGGCGGGTGGCGATCGTCTGGGTGCGGGCCAGCTC
>JBEBJW010001344.1:0-2450 GCA_040079715.1 Myxococcota bacterium
ATCCCGTACATCATCGGCGCCATCATCACCGGATGGCCCAGGTCGGTGCCCATCATCCCCGCCATCGCGAGGGTCAACGCCAGCATCGTCCCGGCGCCGACCGCCACCAGGATCGCGACCCGATCCCGCATCCGCAGCGGCTGGTCGGCGTCGGGGAGGAGGGCGCCGGCGGGATCGATCCGACGACCCCGGGCGTCGAGCCCCGTGCTACGGACCAGCCCGTACGGCCACGCCCGTCCGAGCCACAGCCGGAGCCCCTCTGCGGCCACCGCGGCCCCCCACGGCACCGCCCACGGCACCCCGATCAGCGACAGGCCGGTGAGCGCGGTGCCGATCGTCCCGCCCGCCAGCGTCCCGAGGATCGCGCCGACCGACGCCATCGTGCCCATGTCGAGCTCGCCGCACGCGTCCTCCTCGACCGCCGCGCCGACCGCCCCGCCGACGAACGCGCCCACCAGGCACGCCCACCCGCCGTAAAACACGAGTTGGATCAGCACCCGGTCCATCGGGTGATCGGCGAACCACGGCCCGCACACCCCGGCGCCGACCAGGCACGCGGCAGCCCCGATCGCCATCGTGGTGTGGGCGACGGCGCGGCTCCGTTCGTTCATCGTCCGTGGCACGTCAACCTCCGGCGATCGGCGTCAGCGCCATCCCGCACGCCGGACAGGCCCCGGGTCCGTCCCGGTGGACCGCCGGGTGCATCGGGCAGGTCCAGCCCGAGGCCTCGACCGGCGCTGCCTTCTGGCGGTCGATCTCGATCCGCGCGGGGTTGGTGGCGTGGCACCCGAGCGCGAGGGTCAACAGGACGGCGCGCACGCGAGCTCCTCGCGGACATCGTACCGTCGCGGCGGTGCCGGCGTCACTCGTCCGCAGCCCGGGCCCGGGGCGAGGGCCCTCGCGGCTCCCGGCGGGGCTCCCGGCGGCTGCGCAGCCCGACGACTCCGAACCAGGCCGAGCGCGCCGCAGCAGGTCGGCCGGGGCGCGATCGTCCCGCGCGCGGGCGGAGGAGATCAGTTACGCTGCGGGCGATGACCGGCACCGCCACAGACGCGGCCCCGCCGCTGGCGGACGGGCGGTACCGCCTCGTGGCCGCGCTCGGTGAGGGCACCACCAGCCCGTCTCCGCTGGCACCCCCGACCGACAGCCGGGCGCGGGCGAACATGTTCGGCTTCAGCCGGTGGTCGGGGTTCGGCACGATCACCCGCACCTCGGCGGTCCGGCTCGCGGGATCGAGCCAGTCGCCGACCGCGTCGACGGTGCCGGAGAACAGCTCCTCGCCGTACGCGTCCACCGTGAACGTGACCGGCGCCCCGACCACGATCGACGCCAGGCTCTTCTCGTACACGCCGACCAGCAGCCACAGCTCGTCGAGGTTCCCGACGTGGAACAGCGCGTCGCCCGAGTCCACCGACGCGCCGAGCGCCGCGTCGATCCCCAGCACCAGGCCGTCGAGCGGGCTCCGCACCGCGAACCGCGACGAGAAGTGCTGGCCGTCCCCGGTCTTCATCGCCTCGGGCGCGATCCCGAACACCCGGACCCGCTCCTCGGCCGCCTCGGCCTCGGCGGCGGCGACCGTCAGATCAGCCTCGGCGTCGAGCTCCTGCGACGGGGACGCGAACCCGTCGCGGCGGAGGGCCGCGGTGCGATCCCGCTTGGCCCTGGCCGTCTCGAGCTTCGCCACCGCCGACAGGTGGGCGCCGATCGCCTCGTCGAGGTCCGGCGACAGCACCGTCGCGAGGCGGGCGCCGCGGTTCACGACGTCCCCGGGGCGGACCTCGATCTGCTCGACCGTGCCCGCCGCGACCGCCGCGACCCTCGCCTCCTGGCGCGGGTCGAGCGTCAGCCGCGCCGGGACGGCCAGCTGGCCGCTCAGCGACACCGGCTGGACCGCATCCACCCGCAGCCCTGCGTTCCGGAGCGCGGTCTCGCCGAGCGCGATCTCCCCCGGGCGGAGCGCGCGGGTCACGTCGCCCTCGGCCGTCGCCGGATCGACCTCACCACATGCCAGGAACCAGACGAAGCCGATCATCGCGCACCTCCGAGGAGCGACGGGTCGTCGTGGGCGAGGAGCCGGGCCACCCGCGCGTGGGCGGTGGCGACGCGGACCTCGAGCGCAGCCGTCCACCCGTCGAGGACGTCGGCCCGAAGCAGCACGGCAGTCGAGAGATCGAGCTCACCGGAGGACACGCCGCTCTCGATCGCCGCCAGGGCTGCGCGCGCGTCGGCGTCGGTGTCGCCGAGGCGCCCGAGATCGGCGTCGGCGGCGGCGGCGAGGCGGTCGGCGGTGGTCTGGTCGGCAGTGACCACCCGCTCCGCCTGGTCGGCCTCGGCGCGGGCCACCGCGAGATCGGCCTCGGCCCGGGCGACCCCGCCCTGGTTCCGCCCGAACAGCGGGACGGACCACGCGACGTACGGCCCGACCGCGCCGTCGGCGCCGAGGTCGACAG
>JBEBJW010001345.1:0-2447 GCA_040079715.1 Myxococcota bacterium
TCACGTTCCGCTCGCTGGACGTGGACCGGGTGGTCCCCGGCCACCTCGTCACGCTGCGGATCGAGAACCGCTGGCCCTGGAAGGACCACGAGTACGCCAGCGGCCAGATCGAGAGTCCTCGCATCGCGGTCGACCAGATCGGCCTCGAGCCCCTGCCCCTGCGCGGCGGGGAGCTGCTCGACCTCCGCGAGCACTACGAGCCCTTCCGTGAGCCCGAACCGTACGTCGAGCTCTGGGAGCGGCTGACCGACCGGCCTCGCCCCGACTTCAAGATGGATCCCATCGCCTGGGGAGCCTTCCCCGGCGCCGAGTACGACGACAACCCCACCTGCGACGCGACGGAGCTCGTCGAGGCCGGCCGCGAGGACGAGGCGCGCGAGCTCCTGATGGAGACCGCGTGCCGCGACCTGCGGTGCATCGACGCCCACGCGCTCCTCGGCAACCTGGAGTTCGACGAGGACCCGGAGCGCGCGATGCTCCACTACGAGGTCGGGATGCGGATCGGCGAGCTGTCGCTGCCGGCCGGATTCGACGGACTCCTCCTCTGGGGCCACATCTACAACCGGCCCTTCCTGCGCTGCTTGCACGGGTACGGGCTGTGCCTGTGGCGGCTTCGTCGGCCTCGCGAGGCCCTCGCGGTGTTCGAGCGGATGTTGTCGCTCAACCCGAACGACAACCAGGGGATGCGAGGGTGCCAGCAGGCCATCCTGCGCGGGCTGCCGTGGGAGTCGCTCGGCGAGCGCGAGGAGCTGTACCACTGACCTGCGTGTGTTACGTAATGAAGGCAGGTAGACCCAGATGCCTTCGGAACGTACCAACCACCAGGAGCGAGTGCTCTCCCTCGCCGACCAGCGCAGCGTGATCCGCGCCCGGGACCTCGACGCGATCGGGGTTCCGCGGACCGTGCTGTCCCGTCTGGTCGACCGGGGCGAGCTGCTGCGCGTGGAGCGCGGCCTGTACATGCGCCCCGACGCCGACGTAGGCGAGCACCACACGCTGGTCGAGGTCGCGCGGCGCGTCCCGCGCGGCGTGGTGAACCTGCTCTCGGCACTGGCGTTCCATGGCCTCACCGACGAGGCTCCCCACGCCGTCTGGCTCGCGCTCCCGCGGAACGCCCGCACACCCGCCGTCACGTACCCGTCCCTGGACCTGACCTGGACCTCGGCGCCGTTCCTCGAGCTCGGTGTCGACACCCACGAGATCGAGGGTGTCGCCGTGCGGGTCACCGGCCCGGCCCGGACCGTGGCCGACGCGTTCAAGTACCGGAGCAGGGTGGGCCAGGACGTCGCCATCGCCGCCCTGCGCGATTACCTCCGACTGCACCGGGGCGGCGTGGACGAGCTGTGGGCAATGGCCGAGGCGACCCACGTCCGCACCGTCGTGCGCCCGTTCCTGGAGGCCCTGTCGTGAAGAACCACGCCGCGTCGGTCCGTGCTCGCCTCCTGAACCTGGCGCGGACGGAGAACGTCGAGTTCCAGAGGATGCTCGTCCGGTTCGCAAACGAGCGGCTGCTGTTTCGCATCGCGTCGTCCGATCACGGCGACCGGTTCGTCCTCAAGGGCGCGACGCTCTTCGCGGTGTGGATGGGCAAGCCGCACCGCGCCACGAAGGACCTCGATCTCCTCGGTCGGGGCGAGCCGGACATCGAGGCGATGGCGGCGATCTTCCGCGAGATCGTGGCCGTCGAGTGCCCCGAGGACGGCCTGACGTTCGACCCAGCTGCGATCGCCGGCAGCTTCATCCGCGAAGAGGCGCGCTACATCGGGGTCCGGCTCCTGATCCCGGCGGATCTCGCGGGCGCCCGGGTCGCGCTCCAGGTCGACGTGGGCCTGGGCGACGCGGTCGTACCACCGCCGGAGGATCTCGAGCTCCCATCCCTCCTGGCGCTCCCCGCCGCCCGGATGCGGGTCTACCCGAAGGAGGCAGTGGTCGCCGAGAAGCTCGAGGCAATGGTGATCCTGGGCCTCACCAACAGCCGGATGAAGGACTACTACGACCTCGACCTGCTCCGTCGGACCTACGCGTTCGACGATCACCTGGTGGACGCAATCCGCGCCACGTTCGCTCGTCGAGAGACGCCCGTCCCGACGACGCTGCCGATCGGCCTGTCGGACGCCTTCGCGCGGGACGCGACCAAGCAGGTACAGTGGCGCGCGTTCCTCCGGAAGTCCGGGGTCGGCGAGGGAGAGCCGCTGGAGCGAGTCGTGACCGGTCTCCGAGCTTGGCTCTGGCCCGTCCTGGAGGTAGTCCGCCGCTGAACGTCGAGGTGGTCACTTGACGTGACGGCGGGATCCACCTTACGCTCCAGGCACGACGTTACCTCGCTTCGTCCTGCCAGTAGGGTCGGCAGGGACTCCGGGTGCGGCTGTACCGTCGTCATCGCAGACCCCAACCTTCCACGAACTCGGTCGAGTGCTTGCGCACTTGTCCAGGGCTCCAGACCCCTC
>JBEBJW010001346.1:0-2447 GCA_040079715.1 Myxococcota bacterium
GCGCTGCCGACCGGGCCGGACGTGGTGAAGACCGTCCGCTGACTCGGGATGGCGAAGTTGGCACGGTTGAACACGTTGAAGACCTCGAAGCGCGCCTGGGGTTTGAACATCAAGGCTTCGAGTCTCGAGACCACCCGACCTCCCGCTGGCTCCGGTTCGACCGCGGCAGTCTGGCAGATGTCGGTTGACGAAGGCGGCGTGGCGGCCGACGACGTTCCCGCGCCCGGGGGTGGGCGGTCGCCGGCTGCGGGCCCGGGCCGATCCGGCGGATCCGGTCGAGGTCCTCGAGCAGCGGGAGCACGATCACCCGCTGCCCCGGCCGACCCTGCTCCTGCCGACCCCCGAGCGGATCGAGCTCGCGCTCGACGGCGATCGGCCGGTCCGGGTGCGGCTCGGCGCGGGGTGGTTCCCGATCCGGCGGTCCCAGGGACCGGAGCGGCTGACCGGCGGGTGGTGGGAGCCCGCCCCGCTCGACCGCGAATATTGGGCGATCGAAGCAGACGGTCGAGCGGCGTGGGTCTACCGGGATCCGGCCGGGGGGTGGTGGCTCCACGGGTGGTTCGACTGATGCCCGGGATCACGGACGCCCGGGAATCACAGCGCCGCGTCGAAGTCGTACAGCACGCAGTCCGCACCGGTGCGCGTCTCCAGCGTACCCGAGAGCGCGTCGCTCGAGGTGAACGCGGCGTCGATCGTGATCTCGGCCGACTCTCCGCTCGACTCGGTCACGAACAGGCAGCTGAACCCGCTCGCGTCGCCGGCGCAGTCGTTCGGACCGATCGGTCCGGAGCCGAGGTCGACCACGCCCACGATCGGGTCTCCGCCGGTCAGGGTGAGGGTCGAATCGATGCTCTGGGCCAACGACAACCACTCCTCCTCGCTGAGGCCGCTGGCGAAGATCGACCCGCACGGGTCGTGGACCGCGGTGAGCTCGAACGTGTAGGTCCCCTCGGTGTAGCTGCCCGGTCCGGTCCCGTCTCCCAGGCACGGGCCGAGCGCGTCCGACTCCCCCGTGCAGTCGTCGATCGCGGCCACCACACAGTCGAGCTCGGTCGGGTCGAGATCGCTGCAGGTCAGGAAGTACGTCGCCTCGGCGAGGTCCGGGCAAATGGCCCAGCCGTACGCGAGCCGATCGCAGCCGGTCAACGCGTCCAGGCACGCCGCCTCGACCGTGAGGTCGTCCGTCACGAGCTCGACCGTCCCGTCCACGCACGCCTCCGCGCAGGCGTCCGGCGACGCGGCGTCGAAGCAGGTCCCGTCGTCGCCGTACACGTCGAGGACGGCAGCGAGCTCCTCGGCCGGCAGCGCGCTCCCCAGCGCGCAGGCGACGTACACCTCGCACTCCGGCACATCGGACGCGCTCGAAGCGTCGGCGCTCGGATCGGTCGTCCCAGAACCACTACAGCTGAACAACAGGGTCACAAACATCGCGTTCCTTCCCCGCGTCCACGTATGCGCGGGAGTCGCGTCTCGCAACGGCATACGACCCGAGCAGGAGGGCGCGATGATCCTGTTGCTGACGTGCTGGGCGACGCCCGCCCACGCCGAGGACCTCCGGGACGAGGGCGGCCTCGACTACGGGGCTCCCGTGTCCGACGACCGGGCGGACCGGGTGGTCCAGTTCCGCAAGGACGTGTACTACGTCGTCGACGCGTGGATCGTCCGCCGGGTGGTCCGCGAAGACGGCGACAAGGTCGAGGAGTTCGCGGTGTACTGGGACGAGGAGCCCGAGCTGAAGGGGATCCCCGACGCGAAGCTGCTGTCGCAGGAGTGGGCGGTGGTCGACGGCACCGGCCGCCTGCTGTCGCCGGCTCAGTTCGGGGTGCTCGCCGGCAAGCTCCTGCCGGACACCCCGCACCGCCGCGGCCGCACCGAGCTCGACGGGGTGCAGGAGCTGTTCGACCGCGACCTGGTCGAGTCCGCCGCCGCCGAGCGGGCCGCCGCCGCCGCCGCGCGCGCCCAGCTCCCGCCGGAGGAGGTGGAGCCGCTCCGCGACGAGGTGATCGCGTCGCTGCCGCCGGCGACCTGGTCGACGATCCCGCCGGCGCCGCTGATCGATCCGTGAGGCCCCGAGCCGAGGCCATCAGACCGGATCAGCTCTTGTCGAGCTTCAACCACTCGATCTCGACCCGGTGGAACTCCGCCGGGTCCGGCGCGTCGCCGGGCTCCCACTCGAGCCGGTGGCCTTCGCCCCACGACTTGTCGGCGGCCATCGACTCGGAGCACTCCGAGCACTCGCCGCTCGACTCGCCGTCTTCTTCTTCGTCGATCAGCGCCACCGGCCCGAGCAACCCGAGCGCGGCGGCGACGACCATCGGATGGGCATCGAACTTCATCGGCCGTCCCGTATCGCGGGCGCTCCGCGGTGTCCGTCGCCGGTGACGACTCGGGACACCCGGGCGCGCCGGCGGGCCGCGAGCAGCGCGATCAGCCCGAACGCCCCGGCC
>JBEBJW010001347.1:0-2444 GCA_040079715.1 Myxococcota bacterium
GCGTGGCGCAAGGGGATGGGGGCGCTCGGCGGCGCGCTGGCGGCGGTGGCGGAGACCGAGGCGCGGGCGGTGTCGCGCGGGGGCGTGCGGCTGCTGGCGGCGGCGCTCCGGATCGCGTGCGTCGGCCCGTCGTCGCCGTTCGACCTCGACGTGATCGTGACCACCGCCGACCAGTGGCCGGACGCCGAGATCGCGGCCCAGGCGTTGTCGCTCCTCGCGTCGTGGGTCGGCGACCCCCGCCTGCGCCGGCGGTCGATCGAGCGGGCGCGGGCGGTGACCGATCCGGCCCGGTGGGGCCGGCGGCTCGACGTGATGTCCCTCGACGAGGTGGTCGCCCGGTGGACCCCGCCCCGGTTCGGGGAGCACAGGTCGATTGACTGACGGACACGAGTCCACCGGCGACCCCGCGTTCGGACCCGACCCGGAGCATCGATGACCCAAGCGAATCCAGACCTGTGGTTCCGCGCGTTCCGCGACGCGGTCGAGGGCGTCGGCACCCTCGTCCCCGGCCCCCAGCTCACCGAAGGGATCGACTTCGTGGTGCTGGTGGTGGCGGGCATGCCCGGAACGACGCACGGGCGCACCTACACGATGTCCGCCCCGAACCGGGGCGAGAAGTGGGTGCTCGACGTGGCGCCGTCCCAGCTCCGCACGGCGGAGGTCGAGGTGTCGAAGCTGAACCCGACCCCGGACCCGACGGTCAACTGGTGGGCCGACGGCAACAACCTCGGGTACGCCGCCACCTGGTGGGCGAAGGACCTGTTCTCGTACCAGTCGCTCGACGGGGTGGCGCCGGTCAGCCCGCCGGCCGTGTCGGCCCACCAGTACGACCTGTACAAGGTGTCGGGGGGCGTCGAGACCGTCGCGGGCGCGCTGTACCGCCAGTGGCAGCCGATCGTGCTCCCGAACGGGACGGCGTCCGAGCAGTGGTGGGAGCACTGGGCGCTCGCCCCCGGGTACTTCACGCCCGGCCCGACCACGATCCGGGTCCGCCCGGTGGCGGCGGTGGCGCCGAACCTCGCGGCGTACGTGACCCAGCAGAAGACGAAGTGGGGCACCAACACCGGGGCGCTGTACGCGCTGGTGGAGCTGACGTGGAAGAAGTACTGACCCCGAAGCTCGAGACGCTCGCGTTCCGGCCGCGGATCGGCGTCCGGTTGGATCGGCCGGTGACCGACGGCCTGCTCCACGAGTTCCCGGTCCGCCCGGCGTTCCCGGCGGCGAACAGCCCGTGCGTCCACCAGGTCCCGTGGTTCCGGATCGACGGTCACGGCGCGACCACCCGACTGGTCGCCCACCCGCCCCACCACACCGTCCCGCCGAACGGGCTCGACGGGTACGGGTGGGTCGAGCTGCCGTCGTCGTCGCTGTCGGACCTGGACGCGGCGGTCGACCGCCTGCGCGCCCACCCCGAGGTCGAGCTCGTGTGGATCGAGATGCCGCCCGCGCCGTCCCCGGCCGACCCCGATCCGGCGACGCGCGTGACCGACACCGCCGCGCTCGACGCCGAGTACCAGGCGGGCCTCGACGCGCTCCACCGCGCGGGCGCGGGTCGCGGGGTCCACCTGGCGATCGTCGAGCGGGCGTGGGGTCCCGTCGCGGAGAAGCGGTTCGGGGTGCCGGGCGAGCGCGGCTGCCACCCGGCGACGCCGTGGGCGAGCCACGGCAACGCCACGGTGTCGATCGTCAAGGGCACCGCCCAGGTCCCCGGGATCGCCCCCGACGCGAGCGTCCACCTGTTCTCGACCCTCGAGCTCGACGGCGGGGTTTGGGTCGACCGGGTGCCGGAGGCGCTCCAGCGGGCGGTCGACCGGCTGTCGGTCGAGATGCCGCGCGGAGGCGGGATCCTGCTGATCGAGATGCAGCAGTACCTGACCCGACGCCAGGTGTTCCACCTCGGCACGTTCGATGACACCGACTGCCCGGGCGGGCGGGCGGCGCTCGGGCCGGTCGAGGCGGACCCGGCGGTGCTGTCGGTGATCCTGCGGGCGGTGGCGCTCGGGCACACCGTGGTGGTGCCCGCGGGCAACGGTCGGATCGACCGGATCGAGAACGCGTGGACCAACGACTTCTCGACGGTGCTCGGGCGGCTCCCGCGGGCGGCGCTCCGGGTCGGCGCGTCGCACCGCGGCCAGCCGACGATGATGTCGAACCGCGGCCGGTGGGTCGACCTGTACGCGCCGGGGCACCAGGTGCGCGCGGCGGAGGACGACGCGCTCACCGGGCTCGTCCGCCGCGACGGGACCTCGGTCGCGGCGGCGATCATCGCCGGCACGGTGGCCTGCCTCCAGTCGGCGCACCTTCGGACCGGGGCGGCGCTCGACCCGGTGGCGATGCGGAACGAGCTCCTCGCGGTCCACGGGACGGGGGCGCGCGCCCTCGGTCTGGTGCCGAACGGCGGCGGGCGGCGGAGGATCCCGCGGACCCGCGGACCCTGCCCCCGC
>JBEBJW010001348.1:0-2442 GCA_040079715.1 Myxococcota bacterium
GCCCCGCCCGCCACCGGTCCGCGGTGAACGACGCGTCGATCACCACCCGCTCGCCGGCGAACAGCAGGCCCGCGGCCCGGTCGAAGCACCGGTCGTACACCGCGTCCCGCGCGTCGTCGGTGTACGCGGCGTCGGCGGCCCGGGCGGTGGGGGCGATCCCGAGGGCCTCCTTGCGCACCACGTCCGACCGGACCACCGCGAACCCGGCGTCGCCGAGGCCCCGCGCCACGGTCGACTTGCCGGTGCCGGGCAGCCCGCCGATCCCGACCAGCACCGGCCGGCGCGCCGGGTCCTCGACCGCCGACCAGGCGAGCATCCAGTGGCGACGGGCGCGCGCCAGCTGCGACGCGCGACGGTCGGCCGACGCGGTCGGGTCCGCCAGCGTCATCCCGGCGACCTTCGCCCGGACCGCCGACCGGTACGACGTGTACAGCGGCCGCAGCGCGCGGGCCCCGGGATCCCGGGCCGCGTCGGCCCACGCGTCGAACGCGACGTCGGCGAGATCCCGGCGGCTCCGGACCTCGAGGTCCATCGTGAGGAACCCGATGTCTGCCGCCACGTCCGCGTACCGGAACCGGTCGGCGAACTCGATGCAGTCGATGACCACGACCTCGCCGTCCGGGAGGTACACGTGCTCGAGCCGCAGATCGCCGTGGGTGTCGCGGACCCGCCCGGATCCTGCCCGGGCCTCGATCGCGTCCGCCGCGCCGTCGAGGGCCCGCTCGGTCGCCGCGCGGGCCCGCGCGTGGACCACCGCCGACACCGCGACCCCGACCGCCTCGGCGCTCTGGTCGAAGTTGTCGAGCGCGTTCTGGCGAACCACGTCGAACCGCCCGTACCCAGCGATCTCGGGACCGGTCTCGGCTGCGGCGTGGAACGCGGCGATCCGGCGGGCGACCCGGCGGACGGTGTCCACGTCGAGGGCCCCGCGCTCGAGGTGGGCGAGCATCGCGTCGGCGTCGTCGAGGCGGCGCATCACGACCGCGGGCTCGCCGTCCGGCAGGGTGTGCAGCCCGAGGTACACGTCCGGCGCCAGCCGCCGGTTCAGCGCGACCTCGGCCTCGCACGCCCGCAGCCGGGCGGCCCGGTCGGTGAAGTCGACGAACCCCAGGTTCACCGCCCGCTTGACCTTGTACACCCGGTCGGCGGTCAGGAACACCTCGGACAGGTGGGTGCGGCGGACCTCGATCGGTCCGACGGACGCGGGCAGGCCGAGTGCGGTGGGCTCCATCGCCTCCACGTAGCACTCCGCTCGCGGACCCTCCCGCCGACCGACCGCCGCGGTACGCTCGGGGAGGGGCTGCGATGACCGCGCGGGTGTGGGCGGAGTGGCGGAACCGGGTCGTGGCCGAGTACCGGTCGGCGGCGTCGGCGGCGGCGGTGGTCCACGACGGGATCGTCGCCGGATTGCCCGCGCCGCTGCTCCACACCGGGCTGCGGATCGTCCGGGACGAGCTCGACCACGCCGAGCTGTCGCACCGGTGCCTCGAGGCGCTCGGCGGGGGTGACGCGCCGATCCCGCTGACCCCGGCCGAGCTCGTCGGCCCGCGGTCGGACCACCCGCTGGCGGACCTCGTCGACGCGGTGGTGCGCGAGTTCTGCCTGGGCGAGACGCTGGCGGTGCCGCTGTTCGCCGCGATGCGCCGCGACGCGTCCCACCCGGCGGTGGTGCCGGTGCTGACCCGGATCCTCGCGGACGAGGCGATCCACCGGCAGTTCGGGTGGGACGCGCTCGACGCGCTGCTCGAGCGGGACCCGGACGGGGTGCGGGACCACGTGGCGGCCCGGCTCCCCGGGTGGCTCGCGGGGTACCGGGCCTCCTACGCCCCGGACGACGCGGACACCGGCCCCGACGCGCTGACCCCGGACGAGCGGGCCGCCGGGCTGCTCGCGGTGCCGCAGTACCGGGCGGTGTTCTGGGACACGGTGACCGGGGACCTCGGTCGGCGGCTCGCCGCGCGGGGGCTGTCGGTCGCCGGGCTCGCGCCGCCGGGAGGCGCCGGATGACCGACGAGCTCCTGCCGCCGCCGCCGCCGGGGATGGACGCGCGGGTCGACCACGAAGGCGTGACCTGGGCGATCGGGGTCCACCACGGTCAGCTCACCGGCGGGGTGCTCGCGATCGCGGTCGGGCTCGTCGGGGTCGCCGCCGGGCTCGCGGTCGGGACGGCGTTCGGCCCGTGGATCGCGGCGCTCGGCCTCGTGATCGCGGCGATCGGCGCGACGGTCGCGACCCAGGCGACCCGGACGACCGAGGTCCAGCTCCGGGCGCGGACGGTGACCGTGACGAAGCGGTCCGGGTGGCCGCGGGCGGTGACCCGGCAGGCGGTGCGGATCGACGACCTCACCGCGGTCCGCGTCGGGTCGGCGGTGGCAGTCGAGACCCGCGACGACGCGGTGGTGTTCGGCGCGCACACCCCGCGCGCGCACCTCGACTGGTTCG
>JBEBJW010001349.1:0-2438 GCA_040079715.1 Myxococcota bacterium
GGTACGGCCCGACGAAGCCGCTCGGTCCCAACGACTCCGACGAGGGGCGCGCCGCGAACCGGCGGGTCCAGTTCGTGGTGATGGAGCGCGCTGCCGATTGACGGCCCGCGCGGCACGGCTCGGCTCGGCTCGGCTCCGTTCGCGGCGGACGGTCCACGGGCGACGGGACGCCACCTGGACCTGCGCGCCGACGGCCGACCGGCGGATCCCCAAAACCGCCGCTCGGACCGGTCAGGCCTTGGCGAGGGCGGTCGCCCAGGCGGCGCGGGTCGCGGCGAGCTCCACCGGGTCGCCGTGGGGCTCGAACCGGCGATCCTCGTGCCACGACGCCGCCACCTCGTCGGTCGACGACCACACGCCGACCGCCAGGCCCGCCAGCAGGGCGCTCCCGAGGGCCGTCGTCTCGACCACCGTGGGGCGGACGCAGCGGACGCCGAGCAGATCGGCCTGGCGCTGCATCAGCAGGTCGTTCGCCGCCGCCCCGCCGTCCACCCGGAGCTCGGCCAGCGGCCGGTGCAGATCGGCGGACATCGCGCGGAGGATGTCGTCGATCTGGAGCGCGATCCCGTCGAGCGCGGCGCGGGCGAGGTGCGCCCGGGTGGTCCCGCGGGTGATCCCGGTCACGATGCCGCGCGCGTCGGGCCGCCAGTACGGGGCGCCGAGGCCGGTGAGCGCCGGGACGAACACCACGCCGCCGGAGTCCGGCACCGAGGCCGCCAACGCCTCGATCTCCGCCGCGGTCGACACGATCCCGAGGCCGTCGCGCAGCCACTGGACCGCCGCCCCGGCGATGAACGCGCTGCCCTCGAGCGCGTAGGTGACCTCGCCCCCGAGCGACCACCCGACGGTGGTGAGCATCCCGTGGGTGGACGGGACCGCGGCGGCGCCGGTGTTCAGCAGGATGAACGCCCCGGTCCCGTAGGTGCACTTCGCCATCCCGGTCCGGAAGCACGCCTGGCCGAACAGCGCGCCCTGCTGGTCGCCGATCAGCCCGGCGACCGGGATCCCGTCCGGCAGGAACCCGACCCCGCGGGTGTGGCCGTACACCTCGGACGACCCGGCGACGCGCGGGAGCACCGCCCGCGGCACGCGCAGGATCGCGCACAGCTCGTCGTCCCACGCGGTGCGGTGGATATCGAACAGCAGGGTGCGCGACGCGTTCGACGGATCCGTCACGTGGGCGCCGCACAGCTTGAACGCGAGCCAGCTGTCGATCGTGCCGAACGCGAGCTCGCCCCGCTCGGCCCGCGCCCGGGCGCCGGCGACGTGATCGAGCGTCCACTCGGCCTTGGTCCCGCTGAAGTACGGGTCGAGGACCAGCCCGGTGCGCTGGCGGAACAGGTTCTCGTGGCCGGCGGTGGCGAGGGCGCGGCACCGGTCGGCGGTCCGGCGGTCCTGCCAGACCAGCGCCCGATGGATCGGCTGGCCGGTGGCGCGGTCCCAGAACAGGCTGGTCTCGCGCTGGTTGGTGACCCCGATCGCGCGGATCCGGCTCCCGTCTGCGCCCGCCCGGGCGAGCACCCCGCGGACCGCGGCGCCGACCGAGTCCCAGATCTCGTTCGCGTCGTGCTCGACCTGGCCGGGGGCGGGGTAGTGGTTGGTGAACTCGACGTTCACCTTCGCGAGCACGTCGAGCGCCTCGGTGACGAGCAGCGCGGTCGTGCCGGTGGTTCCTTGGTCGATCGCCAGTACGAGGTCGCCCATCTCCGCTCCTGTTCGTGGTCGGTGCCCGATAACCGGACGGGTCGCGCGCGCCTCACCGGCTGGAGGGCGACGGGTGAAGTCGACGAAAAATTCTCGGCTTCGGACCTACTTCGGGTCGAGTCGGCTGCAGCAGCGGTCGCCCGGTCGTACCATGGGCTTGCAGCCGCGGCGTGGGTGCGCATAAAGGGTGAGGCTCGGGGCAGTCCGACGGACGACCCGTGCCCCGGCCCGCCACGCACGGTCCCCCTTGGTCAGAGCGGAGCTTCGAATGGCGTTCAAGATGCGGTGCCCGAAGTGCTTCGGGCTAGACTACAGCATCGAGCGCGACAACCGCACGTTCGGCGCGGTGGCCCAGGCGTTCGAGCTCGTGTTCCACTGTCGATGCGGCAAGCAGCTGTTCGGTGAGCAGCTGCTGAAGGAATACGAGCAGCAGAAGAAGGAGTTCGAGGCCCGCGGCGGCGATTCGTCGATCGACGACGGCAAGATCCGGCCGGGAGAGCGCGATCTGCGCGAGCGGTTCGAGCAGCGGAAGCGCGCGGCGGAGGAGCGGCGTGGGGCGTCCGCCTCGGACGAGGACGACGAGGACGACCGCAAGAAGGACGACGACGAGAAGCCGACCGACGACCGGCGGTGGCGTCAGCGGATG
Organism: Myxococcota bacterium; assembly: GCA_040079715.1. GTDB lineage: Bacteria > Myxococcota_A > UBA796 > UBA796 > JACKER01. The sequence continues at coordinate 2,351 of JBEBJW010001349.1, forward strand.
GCGGCGATCGCCGAAGACACGTCGGACGACGACGACGACGACGACGACGAGTCGCCGGCACCCGCCCCGGCGCGCACCCGGGCGAAGA
>JBEBJW010001350.1:0-2431 GCA_040079715.1 Myxococcota bacterium
TGGCTCGACGACCTCGACACGCTGGCGACCGACCTCGCGACCGCGGTGAACGTCCAGCTCGCGGCCGGGTTCACCGGCGCGGGCGCTCCGGGCGGCCCGATGTTCACCCTGCCGCCGTCGGGGTCTCCCGCCGCCGGGCTGAAGGTCGACGCGGTGGTCGCGGCCGACCCGTCGGAGCTCGCGTTCGCGGGCTCCGCGTCGGGCGACGTGGGCGACACCGGCAACCTGAACGCGCTGATCGGGCTCGAGTCCCAGGCCGTCGTCGGCGGCAAGACCGCCGGCGCGTTCACCTCCGCGCTGGTCGGCCGGGTCGGGTCCGAGGTGTCGCTCGCCGGCTCGAAGGCCGACGCGACCTACGCCGCGAACACCGACGCGATCGAGCTGTACGCGAACCTGTCGAGCGTCGACCTCGACGAAGAGGCCGTGCGCCTCGTCCAGTACCAGGCGGCGTACCAGGCGGCTGCGAAGGTGATCTCGGTCACCGACCAGACGTTGGACGCCTTGATGAGCATCGCCGGCTGAAGGAGTTCGCCATGAGGATCCTGCGACGCAACCCCATGTACGAAGCGAACCGCAGCACGGCCCAGCTTCAATCGATCACCTCCCGGCTGGTCCGGGCCCAGGACGAAGCGATCACCGGGATCCGCGTCCGCGCGCCGTCCGACGCGCCCGGCCGGTGGTCCCAGATCCACGCGCTCCAGTCGCGGTCCCAGGACGAGGAGGTCTGGCAGACCGGCGCCGACTCGGCCCAGACGCTGCTCGACACCGCCGACGGCACCCTGTCGTCGGCCGAGGGCGCGCTCCAGCGGGCGCTCGAGCGGGCGGTCCAGCTGTCGAGCGAGTCGTACTCGACCGAGGACCGGGCGCAGGCCGCCGACGAGATCGGCCTGATCCGCGACGAGCTGCTCGGGTACGCGAACACCAAGGTCGGCGACCGGTTCCTGTTCGCCGGCGACGCGTACGACGGCGCCGCGTTCGACGTGACCGGCGTGTACCAGGGCTCGGTCGCGACGGCGTCGATCCGGATCGGCCCGGACGAGGCGGTCGACAGCACGTTCGACGGGTCGGACGTGTTCCAGGGCTCGGTCGACACGTTCCAGGTGCTGGCCGACCTCGAGGCGGCGCTGACCGCCGACGACCCGGACGCGGTCGCGGCGACGATCGGCGGGCTCGAGTCCGCCCACGCCCAGGTGGTCGCCAGCCGGTCCCGGATCGGGTTCCGTCAGCTCCAGGTCGACGACGCGCGGGTCGTGTCGATGAGCCTGTCGGCGGTGATCAACGGGCAGTTGTCCGCCGAGGTCGGCGCCGACCCCGCCAGCGCGTACACCGAGCTCGCCGCGCTCCAGGTCAGCTACCAGGCGACGCTTCAGGTGACCGCCGCGAACGCCGGCTCGCACCTGTTCGATCTCCTCCGGTGACCGTCGATCTGCTGGCCCAGGCCCGGATCCACCGCGACGGCGGGCGTCCCGGCGACGCGATCGCGACCTACGCCCGGCTGCTCGAGCACCGGCAGGACGCCGGGGTGCTGATCGAGGCGGCCGAGGTCGCGCTGAAGGTCGACCCGACGCTGGCCGAGCAGCTCGCGCGGCTCGCGATCGCCCGCGCCCCGACGAACGGCGTCGCCCGCCACCACCTCGCCGACGCGCTCGCCGCCCAGGCCCGGTGGGACGAGGCCGCGGTCGAGTACCGGGTCGCGGTCGCGGCGGACGGCCGGCTCGCGGACCTGCGGCACCCCGGGGCCCGCCCGTGGACCCGGGTCGACCCGCCGCGGCCGTGCCCGGCGTGCGGCGAGGCCGACGCGGAGCTCGTGTTCGCCGGGAACGGGACCCGGGTCCAGACCGTGTTCAACCAGCTCGACCCGATCAAGCTGTGGGTCCGGTGCGCGGGCTGCGGGCTCGTGCGGACCCCGACCGCGCCGTCGGACGCCCACCTCGCGGCGTACTACGCGGCGCAGCGCGGGAGCGCCGGCGGGGTCGCCGCACCCGACGGGCGGGCGGTGACCACCGAGTGCCTCGCGTGGGAGCCGGTGCTCGAGCGGATCGAGCGCGCGCTCGGCGGGACCGGGACCCTGCTCGAGCTCGGGTGCGCGTGGGGCGTGTTCCTCGCGGCGGCGACCTGGCGCGGCTTCGCGGCGCGCGGGCTCGAGCTGTCGCCGACGGCGGCGGCGTTCGCCCGGGAGCGGCTCGGGGTGCCGGTCGAGGTCGCGCAGGTCCCGGACGGGCTGCCCGACGGGCAGGTCGACGCGATCGTGCTGTGGGAGGTGATCGAGCACTTCCCGGAGCCGGACCGGGTGCTGGCCGCGCTCGCCGCCCGGGTCCGCCCCGGCGGGATCGTGGCCCTGTCGACGCCGGACCTCGACCACCCGGCGCACCGCGCGATGGGGGCCGGCGACCCGATGTGGAGCGTGCCGGGCCACCTCGTGTACTACGAC
>JBEBJW010001351.1:0-2431 GCA_040079715.1 Myxococcota bacterium
TTCACCATCAGCACCTGGCGGTTCCGGTGGTGGGGGAGGTGGTGGCGGAGCGCCTCCACCAGCGGCTCCTTCAGCGCCCGCAGCGCCCGGAACGTGGGGCGATCGAGCAGCCACCGGTCGACGAGCTCGCCGAGACGCCCGTCTCCGCCCGCGGTGTCGACCAGCACGTGGGCGAGGATCTCGGCGGTGCCGCTGACCCCCTGGGGCCGCCGGATCGACCGCTCGGCGAGCGAGCTCCGGAACAGGTACGGGTGGAGCTCGCGGGCGAGGTGCTCGGCGGCGAACGTCCGGGCGCCGGCGTCGCGGGTCGCGTCGAACAGCGTGTCGACCTCGGCCTCGAGCTGGTCGAGCACCTCGCGGACCCGGCGCTGGGCGCCCTGGTCGTCCGGATCCCGCCGGAGCGCGGTCTCGGCCGGGGGGAGCGCGACCTTCACCCGCTCGGCGATGCTCGCGGTCCACGCGCGGAGCTGATCGGCGTCGGCGACCGGCTCGGCGTCCTTGCCGAACGCCCCGGTCACCGCACCCTCGGTCAGGTACCGGACGCGGGTCGCGGCCTGCCGGGCGACGTTCTCGTAGAACGCCGCCGCGAGGTCCGGGTGCTTCGCGAGCAGGCTCCGCAGGTCGTCCCGCGCCCACCGCAGCACGACCGCCTCGTTCCCGGCGCGCACGTCGACCGACCGCGGAGAGTCGTCGACGAACGCCATCTCCCCGACGACCGCCCCCTCGGACAGCGTGTTCAGGATCAGCTCGGGCGCGGACCGGCTGTCGACCACCTCGAGGGTGCCGGACCGGAGGAGGAACACGTCTCCACCGGGATCTCCGCGACGGATCAACAGATCCCCGCGGGCCAGCTTCACCGAAGTGGCGGCCTGCTCGAACAACGCCCGATGACCGGGCCCGAACGCGTCCAGGAACGACACGCGCCCCGGTAACCCGGAGGCACCACCTGACGTCGCCGCGGGCGCGAGATACGCGGAGACGACGGGAGGGATTCGATCATGGCGGGGACGTACGAGGCGCTCGACGCGCTGGTGGCGCGGCTGGCGGGCGCCTCCTGGAAGGAGCGCGACCCGATCAAGGCCGAGCTCGCCGAGCTCGCGGCCACGTTCCCGGACCGAAAGGCGGTCCTCGAGCACCTCGAGGGCGCGAAGCGCACGATCCAGGACCTCGAGGTGCGGTGGGAGGTCGACGAGGTGATCGAGCAGCTCACGCCGCCGCCGCCCCCGCCCGAGAAGAAGCCCGACGCCGACAAGAACAAGCCGCTCACCGCGGCCGACCTGAACCTCGTGTACGACGATCCGCGCGGGCTCACGCTCCACCGGACCAAGGTCGGCGAGCGGTGGTTCGCCACCCAGCGCGACCCGCGGACCGGCCAACCGCAGACGTTCGAGCTGCGGGCCGAGGAGATCGCGCAGCTCAAGACGCAGCTCGCCGGCAGCCCGTACTGGGTGATCGGCGCGGGGGTGTGATGACGACGATCCCGATGGTGGCTCTGTGGTTCGGCGGGTCGATCGGCTGCAGCGCGCGGGTCGACTGCCCCACACCGGGCACCACCCTCGCCACCGTCGGGGCGGACACGATCACCTGCGGCGAGGGCGCCACCGCGATCGACTGGATCGAGCTGCTGGCCGGTCGGCCGGTCGCCGCCGGAGACCGCGGGCTCGCGCTCACCGCGGTCGCCACCAAGTTCTCCGCCGATCCGGCCGGCACGCGGGCCTGGCTCCAGCGCCTGCGCGACCACGGCACGTCGCTCGCCGCCGCCGCGAGCCCGGACGCCGCGGTCGCCCGCGCCACCCGCGTCTGGCAGGCCGAGCGCGGCCAGGACCTGATCACCTCCGCCGACGGCGAGCTGTGGGGGGTCCAGGACCGCGCGCTCGCGGTGTGGGCCCACGACGACGGCGAGCAGCTCGCGCTGACCGAGGCCGACCTCGAGGGGTGGATCCGGTTCGCCTCCCTGTGCCGGGAGGCCCAGGGCGGCGACGTGCTCCGGATCTCGGTCGCCGACCGGGTCACCGTGTACAACGACCTGATCGAGCGGTTCGACACCGGCGACCGGCGGATCCAGACCGCGATGGTCTCGATGGGCTACACCTGGCCGATCGTCCGGGACCGGTGGAAGTCGGCGACGTACGAGGAGCAGCAGGCGTGGATCCAGGCCGCGCCGCTCCCGCCGCCGATGACCGCGACCTCGCTCGGGTACGCGGAGGCGGTGTTCGAGACCGATCTCGCGGCCCAGGTCCAGGTCTTGCGGGACACCCTCGGCCCGTTCGCGGTCGGGGGCGCGTCGGAGGGCGAGGTCCACTTCCGGTGAGCTCGTCCCCGTTCGACCCGCCGTACGCCGAGCGCGATCCGGTCGCCTACACCTGGGGCCTGGTGCTCGGCTCGTGGGGGCTCGCCGGGGCGTGCGTCGGCACCGCGATCGGGATCACCC
>JBEBJW010001352.1:0-2429 GCA_040079715.1 Myxococcota bacterium
CTCTCGGTCGGCGCGGATCCGGACGGCCCGATTGGCGGGTGGCGGAGGTTCGGGCCCGATGGCGCGACGGCCGAAGGTCAGACCGGGCCAATCGCGGAGGCTCCCGAGCTCGCCGTGATGGCGGGGCGGCGAGGGCGTCCTCTGACGGCAGAGGAGGTCGCCGAGATCGCAGAGCAGGCGGAACGGATGGCGGAGCGCCTGATCGCCAGCGCAAACGCCCACCGAGTCGAGGTGGAGACGGAGGTCCGTGCAGCCATTGCACCCCACGCCGGGCGGCTGTTCCATGACCGCGCCGACATCAAGGGGTTGGCGTCGCTCGAGGACAAGATTCAGAACCGGTACCTCAGGCCAGATGCCGTCGCCAGGAAAGGCGTGACAACCGCGCTGGCAGAGGTCGAGGAGCGGATGAACGACGTCCTCCGCTTTGCGGTCGAGCTACCGCTCGACGAATACTCTCCGGCCGTATTAGCTATCCGCGCACAAATGGAGGCCGATGGTTTCCACTTCAAGAAGGCGTACAACCCATACGCGGACATCGGGACGCCAGCCGAGACGACTCATCGAGGCATCAACGACACCTACCTGACCCGCGACGGGGAGCTCCTGTTCGAGGTGCAGTATCACACTCCGGAAAGCCTCGCTGCTTGGGACGAAGGACACAAAGACTACGAAATCGAACGAGATCGGACCCGCTCGCGGTTTGACAGAGACCAAGCGATGGAACGAATGATACGGCGAGCGAACCAGGTCCCGATTCCAGACGGCGCGCAATGGATCCCCAAGAAATGACATACCGACACGAACGCTACATCGTCGACTGCGACAGCGATGGAAACGTGCAGTCCCTGATGCGGATCGTCCGGACCGACGCTGAAGGAGGGGAGCTGTGGGGTGAGTCGTACGTCGATGGGGAGTGGGTCGAGGACGACCGTTTGGTTCTCCAGTTCGTGTTGTATCCTCCGTACCAGGGAAGTTTCATCTCGAAGGAAGACGCGGAGGCGATCATCGCGTCCGGCTTCGAAGCGAGAGAAGCCCACTGATTCGGATCGAGGAGCCGACCGTTTCCCGATCTCGGCCCCGTGACCGTCTACCGGGCGCGGGCGGAGCGGGCTCCAACGCTTCGCAGGAGCGGCTCTTCGTGACCGAGGATGGAGGATTGGGGATCGGGGCCCATACGACGCATCAGGGAGGAACTCCCGTGAGCGCACCGCCTCCGGGTTACCAAGGCACTCCCATGATTCCCGACGAAACCATCCGCTTGAACGCGTACGACGAGGGACAGCTCCCGAAGCACGGGTGGATCGAGATCACGGTCGTGGCTGATCCGGACCCCGTCACCGCCATCGAGCGCACCAAGGCCGTCGTGCGGGTCGTGTGCGACGCGCGATCCCAGCCCACCTGGCCTGCCGCCGAGTGGTGGAATCGCGAGCTGCCGATCTGGTTCCGACGTTCTTTCGATCGCTCGCCATCGGACGTGGCCGGCGACGATCGCGTCTTCTCGTACGAGTCCTGGATTGCTGCGCTCCCAACGGTCGGTTGGGAGTGGTGGTCCACCGACGCCTCCGGGCCCGACTGGTTCGTGAACCTCGTCGCCACCTCGGAATTCGTGATTCTCGAGCCGCTTCTCTACGTCATCTGGACCGCGACCGGCCCGGCCGAAGGCATCTCGATCTCGTATCGCGAGTACTGGCTGCGAGGTGCGCCGCGGATTCACTTCACCTGACTGGACGATTCCAGGATCGGACGACTACCGCTCGGTCGGACTGCGTGGTAGGTTCCGCGCCGGTCCAGTCGAGGCGTCGAGATGGCGTTGCCGCTCCCCTATCCGGGGGTCCAGGTCCAGGAGCTGCCCCCGGGGGCGCGCACCATCACCGGGGTGTCCACCTCGGTGACCGCGTTCGTCGGGCGCGCCGCGCGCGGGCCGGTGGAGGTCGCGACGACGTGCAGCTCGTTCGCCGACTTCGGCCGCAAGTTCGGCGGGATCTGGGCGCCCAGCACCCTGTCGTACGCGGTGTACCAGTACTTCCTGAACGGCGGGACCGAGGCGGTGATCGTGCGCCTCGCGCCCGGCGCCTCGTCCGCGGCGGTGCCGCTCCCCACGGCCACCCAGGTCCTGGCGCTCGAGGCCGCGAGCCCGGGCCTGTGGGGCAACCAGCTGCGGGTGTCGTCCGCTCCCGGGACCGCGGCGGACACGTTCACCCTGGTCGTCCGGGAGCTCGATCCGGCCGACCCGAGTCGCGAGGTCGGGCGGGAGACGTTCCTCGACGTGTCGGTCGCGACCGGGCACCCGCGGGTCGTGGACCGGGTGCTGGCTCAGGGCTCGACCCTGATCCGGGTCCGAGGCCCGCTGCCCACCGAGTCGCCCGCACCGGCCACCGATCTCGCCGCCGTGGGCGGGGCCGACGCCGCGGCGAGCCCGGTGCCGCCGC
>JBEBJW010001353.1:0-2427 GCA_040079715.1 Myxococcota bacterium
CAACTCGGTGCGCGTCAGCGACGAGTTCATGCAGGCCGTCATCGACGACGCTGACTGGCACTACCGCGCGGTGATGGACGGCAGCATCGTGCGCACGGGCGGGAAGGCGCTGGTGATTCTACTCGGGGCAGCGACGCTAATGGCGGTGCTGCAGAATGTCATCGGAGTAGCCCTCGCTCGCGCGCTGGACGCGCCGCGATCGTGTCCAGGTCGTCCACGTAGCCCCGGACCATCTCCGCGTGGTCCGGAGCGAGCAGCCGGAGGCGGGTGGCGGCGCGATCGAAGTTCACCCGGAGCACTCCGATCGTACACTGCCGCCGCAGGAACAGCGTCCCCGCATCCTGCAGATCCTTCACGGTGGACCTCGCCAGGGCGACTTCGTGCATCACGCGACCTCCACGAGTGGATACGTGCGATGCGCCGCGGACATTGCAGGCGGTGTGCGGGCGCGGGAGCGGGTGGGCATGTCGTGTCGGTCGGTCGGGTGGGGAGCAGCGCTGATCGTCGCGTTGATCCTCGGGTCTGCGAGCAAGGTCACCAAGGCCGAGAGGGCGCTGTCGCTCGCCGTGTCGGATCCCGCGCAGGTCGCGGTCGCGGTCGAGCGGGCCGACGCCGCGGTCGAGAAGGGCGGCGCCGGAGATCCCGCGGCGTGGGCCGTCCGCGGCCGGGCGTACGCGATGCGCAGCCGCTCGGGCGCCTCCCCGGACGCCGCCGCCGATCTCGCCGTCGCGGTCGACAGCTTCGAGCGGGCGGTCGCGTCGAAGCCGGCGGGGGCCGTCCACGCCACCCTGTCGGACGAGGTGCCGTCGCTCGACGCCGAGCTCGCCGCCGCCCTGGTCAACGACGTGGAGGCGCGGGCGTGGGCGGACGCCGATCGCCTCCTCGGGCTCGCCCTGCAGACCCGGGCGCTGTCGGCGGCGCTGCGCGGCGCGGACCCGGAGCGGGACGCCGCGGTCCGTCGGCTCGGGGTGCAGATCACGGCCGCGCTCGGGCGAACAGGCGAGGCTCAGCAGCACTACGCCGCGTTCGCCACCGCTTCCGGCGGCGACGATCTGCCGCTCGCGAGCCTCGTCGCCCGCGCGACCGCCGAGACGGGCGACGTCCCGGGGGCCCTGGCGTTCGTCGCGCCGCTGTCCGCCCGGTACCCCGACGATCCGTCGATCCTCCGCGCCGACGTGGAGCTGCTGACCGCCGCCGGTCGGACCGCCGACGCGATCGCCCGGATCGAGGGCGCCCAGGCGTCGCTCGACCAGTCGGTCAGCGGGGCGTACCTGGCCGCCTCGCTGTACGACGCGGCTGGAGAGGCCGAGCGGGCCCGGGCCTCGTGGAACCGGGTGCTGGAGCTCGATCCGCGCCACGTCGACGCCCGGGTCGCGCTCGGCCGGTCGCTCACCGCGGTCGGGGTCGAGAAGCGGGCCGAGCTGCAGGCCCGGGCCGAGGAGCTCGATCAGCGGCGGCCTCCGCGCGAGCTGCTCGACCTGATCCGGGCCGCGAACGCTGCGTGGGCCGACGCCGAGCAGCTGCTGACCGCGGCCCTCGGGATCGACGCCTCGTCGAAGCCGGCCGCCGAAGCACTGATCGCGCTGTACGAACGCCGGGTGGCCGCGGTGGACCCCGAGACCGCCACCCGGACCGAACGCACCGCACTCGACGCCGACACACGCAAGCTCGAGGCGGCCCGCGCCGCGCTCGCCCAGCAGGGAGGTCGCCCGTGACCCGCACCGCGAACACCGAGACGTTCACCCACGGCGGGGAGACGTTCCTCCTCCGGGGCTGGCCGTCGCCGGTCCGGACCGACACGGTGATCGTGGTCCACCACGGCCTCGGCGAGCACGGGGGGCGGTACGCGTCGCTGGTCCGCCACCTCGAGACGCTGCCGGCGCACATCTGGTCGTTCGACCTGCGCGGGCACGGCGAGACCACCGGCCGCCGCGGCGACGCCGCCGGGATCGACGAGCTTGCCGGCGACTTCGAGGCGATCCTGCCGGTGATCGTCCAGCGGTCCGGCGCGAGCCGGGTGATCGTGATCGGCCACTCGCTCGGGGCGGTGATCGTCGCGTGGTACCTCACCACCCGCACGCCCCACCCGGCGATCGTCGCGGTGGCCCTGTCGGCGCCGCCGGTCCGGGTCGCGCGCACGCCGAACGTCCGGGTCAAGGCCGCGTTCGGCCGGGTGCTCCGGAGGGTCGCGCCCCGGATGACGCTGCCGAGCGGGCTGCCGCCGGCGGGCATCTCGAGCGACCCGGCCGAGGTCGACCGGTACACGTCGGACCCGCTGATCCACGATCGGCTGTCGGTGCGACTCGGGCTGTCGCTGCTCGAAGACGCCCCGAAGATCCTCGAGCGGGCGTCGAAGATCACCCTGCCGATCCTGCTGTGGCACGGCGTGGACGACCCGATCGTCGACATCGAGGGCACCCGCGACCT
>JBEBJW010001354.1:0-2422 GCA_040079715.1 Myxococcota bacterium
GGCCGTGATCCGCGCGAGCGGACCCGGGGTCGCGATCGTCGGGCTGGCCGGAGGGAGGTTGCACGGGACCCCGCAGGACGTGGCCGCGCTCGCGCCGGAGCTCGCGCTGGCGGTCGGCCGGAGCGCCTGGCCGCTGGACTGGGCCGACCCCGCCGAACTGCCGCTCGGTCCCCCGCTCCCGCCGTCGGCCGAGCGTCCGGTGGGCGAGCCGTTCCGCACGATCTCCACCGCTGCGGGGCCGCCGGGGGAGGCGTTCCTCCGCTCGACGCTATCGGGCCTCGGCGTGCGCGAGGCGCCGCTCCAATGCTGGCCGATCGGCTGGTACCACGCGCCGGAGCCGCTCGTGGGCGCGGCGATCGACGAGCGGCGCGTCGGGAAGCTCGCCGGACGGGTCGTGATGTGGGCGGAGGCCTGGCGCCCCGAGCACGTCCAGATCGGGGTCCTGATCCGGTCGGGCGGCGGGTTCACCACTGTCCGCCACGACGGCAACAGCTCCGGGAGCGGCGGGCTGTCGCTGTCCGGGCTCGCGTGGATCGGGGCGGCGGCTCCGCTCGCCTGAGCGCGGCAGCCTGGCGTGGAACGGGACCGGCGCGCACCCGATCCCGTTCCTCGACGGGGCCCACCGAGGCCCACCGCCACCGCGAGGAGCGGGGACGTCGTCGTCTACGCGGCGTCGAGCCGGACCTCTCCCGGGACTGCGCCGTCCGCGCCGAACACCAGGTGCCGGGTGGCCACCTTCTGGATGAAGAACCGATCGTGGCTCACCACCGCGACCGCGCCGGGGAAGTGCACCAGCGCGCGCTCCATCACCTGGGTGCTCGTGACGTCGAGGTGGTTGGTGGGCTCGTCGAGCACCAACACCGACGCGCCCGACAGCAGGCACTGGGCCATCGCCACCCGCGCCTTCTGTCCGCCGGACAGCGCGCCGATCCTGGCCTTCAGATCGGCCTCGGAGAACTGGAACATCGTCAGGAACCGGCCCACCGCCTTTCGGGTCGCGGTGAGCGCCAGGCTGTCCGGCAGCGCGTTCACCGCGTGGGACACCGTGTCCGTCGGGTCGAGCTCCGCGAGGAACCGGTTGTACGACACCACCCGTTGGCCCCGCGTCCACTCGATCTCGCCGCTGTCCGCCGGCTCCTCGCCGAGCAGCACCCGGAGCAGGGTGGTCTTGCCGCAGCCGTTGGGCCCGAGGATCGCGAGGCGCTGCTTGCGCCGCAGGTCGAACGTCAGGTCCGCGAACAGCACCTGGTCGCCGTACGCCTTGTGGAGCGACCGGACCTCGCACAGCCCGTCCTTGGTGTGCAGTCCGCCGTAGATCTCGGTCAGGATCTGGTCCACCGGCCGCGGGCCCGCGCTCTTGCGGATCGCCGCGAGCCGCTTGCCGAGCCCCTTGCCGCCGTTGCGCGCGGCCTCCCGTCGGCTCGCGATCCCCTCCGCCTCGTAGGCCAGCAGCTCGGACTCGTGGACGAACTGCCGCTGCAACGTCTTGAACCGGAGCTGCTTCTCGACCACGTACGCGCCGAAGTTGCCGGTGTACTCGTGCAGGTGGAGGTTCTCCACCTCGACGATCCGGGTCACGACGGCGTCGAGGAACGCCCGGTCGTGCGAGATCACGATCGCGGCGCCCCGGAACGTCCGGAACCAGTCCTCGACCCACTCGACCCCGGCCAGGTCGAGGTAGTTGGTGGGCTCGTCGAACAGCAGCACGTCCGGTTGCTCGAGGAGGATCTTGGCCAGCGAGGCCCGGTTCCGCCAGCCGCCGGACAGGGCGTCGATCGGGCACCGGCGGCGGGTGTCGTCGAACCCGAGGCGGGTCAGGGCGGTGTCGATCCGGCGCTCGACGTCCCAGCCGCCGAGGCGCTCCATCTCGGACAGCAGCTCGGCCTGGCGCTCGACCAGGCGATCCACCGCGTCCGCACCGGTCGCGTCGTCCCCCATCGCGGCCTCGACCGACGCGAGCGCGGCCTCGACGGCGTGGACTTCGGCGAACACGTCCCCGAGCACCTCGAGGATGCTCCGCGACCCGTCGAGCTCGGAGAACTGCGAGAAGTAGCCGAGCTTCACCCCGTCCTCGACGGTGACGACGCCCTCCGCCGGCGCGAGCTGGGCGAGGATCAGCTTCAGCAGGGTGGTCTTGCCAGCGCCGTTCTTCCCGATCAGGCCGACCCGGTCGCCGGCCTCCAGCCGGAAGTACGCCTCCCGGAGCACGGGGGTGTCGTCGAACCGCACGGTCACATCGTTGAGGCGGACGAGGCTCATCTGCGGGCTCCGTGGACGTCGCCGAGGATCGACGTGGCGGCGGCGCGACAGTCCGTAGCACGGGGCGGGGATCGGTCGACCCCCGAGGCCTCCCGACCCCTCCGCCGCGCAGGTCGACCCTGTCCTCGAGGCCCTCCGGACGCCGCCGAATGGGGTATCCCCC
>JBEBJW010001355.1:0-2422 GCA_040079715.1 Myxococcota bacterium
CGGCGGCGGTGGTGGTGTTCGGGGCGCCGGTGCCGGCCGCCGAGCTCGAGCCGGCGCTCGAGCAGGGGCTCGCCCAGGTCGACGCGTTCCTCGACCGGTACCGGACCTTCGTGGTGTTCGACGACGTGACCCTCGCGGACCTCCGACCGACGCTGCGCCTGTGGTCGGTCCAGGGGCCCAACGCCGCCGACGCCCTCCGCGCCGCCGGGTGGGTCCCGCCGCCCGCCGGCCGGTTCGCGACCGGTCCGCACCCGGCTCCCGGTGGTGCGGACCCGGGCGGCTCGGGGATGGTGTTCGGGCGCGTCCGGACCCCGGCGGGCGGGTTCGACGTGGTGGCGCCGATCGATCGACCGGCGCCGATCGCCGGGACGCCGATCGGGGCCGAGGCGATCGAGGCGCTCCGGGTGCTGGCCGGCCGCCCGCGGTTCCCGGACGACACCGGTGACAAGCGCCTGCCGCACGAGCTCGGCCTGCGGGACGAGCTCCTGTCGTTCGACAAGGGCTGCTACCTCGGCCAGGAGACCATCAACCGGGTCGACGTGATGGGGCAGGTGAAGCGGGCGCTGTGCGGGATCCGGTTCCCGGGAGCCGCCGCCGACGGTCCGGCCGCCGGGTCCGAGCTCCGGGTCGGTGGGGAGGTGGTCGGGACGCTGACCAGCCCGGTCGCGCTGTGGAGCGGCGACCTCGTCGGGCTCGCGGTGGTGAAGCGCCCGGCCGAGGCCCCCGGGACCGAGGTCGTGGTCGAGCGGGACGGATCCCACTGGCGCGGACGGGTCGAGCCGCTGCCGTTCGACGTGGGATGACCGACCGCGTCGCGTCGCTGTCCCGGGCGCTGTCCCGGGCGGAGGACCAGCTGCGGGCGCACGGGTTGACCGGCGCCCAGGCGTTCGACGTGCTGTTGCCCGCGCTCGAGGCCCGGCTCGGGCTCGCGTCGCTGGCGGAGATCCCGGCGCTCGCGCGATCGGTGGCCGAGGCGCTGCCGATCACCGCCGACGCGGACCTGCTCGGGCTCGCGTACGAGCGGTTCTTCGCCGACCTGTTCAAGGGGCTGCGCGGCCAGTTCTTCACCCCGCCGCCGATCGCCCGGCTGCTGGTCGCCCGCGCCGGGATCGGGCCGGGCGTCCCGGTGCTCGATCCGACCTGCGGCAGCGGCGGGCTGTTGATCGTCGCCGCCCGCGCCGGCGGATCGGTCCGCGGGATCGAGCTCGATCCGAGGCTCGCGCGCCTCGCGGCGTCGAACCTCGCGCTCTCGGGCGTCGCCCCGGAGGTGACCCGGGCCGACTTCTTCCGGGCCCGCCCGGCGGATCACGGCGGCCCGTTCGACGTGATCGTCGCGAACCCGCCGTTCTCGGTGGAGATCGACGATCCGGAGGTCCTCGCCGGGTACGAGACCGCCGCCGGCCGGTCGCGGGTGGCGTCGGATCGCCTGTTCGTCGAGGCGATCGAGCGGTGGGTCCGCCCGGGCGGGCGGGCGGCGATCGTCGTGCCGTTCTCGGTCCTCGCGAACGACTCGTGGGCCGATCTGCGCGAGCGGATCGACCGGATGTGGGTCCGCGACGCGGTGTGCGCGCTGCCGGAGGGGGTGTTCCGGCCGTTCGGCGGCGCCGCGGGGCGGGCGGCGATCCTGTGGCTGGTGCGGCGACCCGCCGAGGATCGCCCGTGCCTCTGGGCCGAGCTCGGCGATCCCGGGTACGACGTGCGGAACAAGCGGTTCCGCCCCACGTCCGACGCCGAGCTCGACGCCCGGTGCGCCGGGATCGGGTTCGCGCCGCTCCCGGCTGGGGCGTGGACCCGCCTCGACCCGCAGCGCGTGGCGCGGGGGGCGTCGGCGATCCGGATCGGCGCGCTGGCGACCGTCCGTCGCGAGCGGGCCGCGGTCGACGGGCCGGTGGTGGTGGCGGACCTCGCCGACGCCGACCGGACCACCGGCGAGCTCCACCCGGTCCCCCGCGACGGCGCCGATCGGGTCCGGATCGAGCCCGGGGACGTGCTGGTGGCGGGGCTCCGGCCGAACCTGGGGAACGTCGCGGTGGCGCCGCCCGCCGACCGCCCGATCGTCGGCAGCCCGGAGTGGATCGTGCTCACCCCGGTCCGGAACCCAGGATGGCTGCTCCACGCGCTCCGGACGCCCTCGTTCCGCGCGTCGCTGCCGATCCCCCACGGCCAGACCCGCCCCCGGATCGGCGCCGAGCGGGTGCTCGACACGGCGATCCCGTGGCCCGGAGAGGCCGTCGCCGGGCGGGTCGACGCGCTGTCCGCCCGCCTGTTGGCCGAGCGGCGCAGGCTCCGGACGTCGATGCTCGCGCTCCAGGCCGCGAACCGGTCGATCGCGGCCTGGAGCGCGACCTCGTACTGCTGCTGCGGAACGAATTCCTTCAGCTTTTCGGCGAGCGACCGGCCGCGCTGGTGGGCGCGGTCGCGG
>JBEBJW010001356.1:0-2421 GCA_040079715.1 Myxococcota bacterium
ATTCACCACCGCGGCGACCGATCGACGTTCGTCGCGGACGCGGTATTCTGCGGGGCGATGTGGTTCCTCCTCGCGAGCTGTTCGTCCTCTCCTCCGTCCGACCCGCCCTCCCCGTCCGAGGCCTCGGCCGGCGCTGCGTCTCCGGCGCCCGCGACGCCTCCGCCACCGGCGTGGGCGGCGGATCTCCACGTCGACACCCTGACCGAGCTCGGCGACCGGGACACGACGTTCGCCGATCCCGCGCTCGAGGCGGGGATCCCGGCGCTCACCGCGGGCGGGACCACGGTGATCGTCAACGTGCTGTGGCCCCCGCGCGACGGCGACCACGAGCCGTACACGTTCGCCCAGCTCGATCGGTTCGAGCAGCAGCTCCGCCTCGCCCCGGTGGCCGAGCGGATGGCCCTCGCGCGGACCCCGGCCGAGGCGGACGCGATCGTCGCGTCGGGGCGGATCGCCACCCTGCTCGCGCTCGAGGGCGCCCACGGGATCGAGGTGTCCGGCGTCGAGGGGCTCGGGCGGCTCCACGACCGCGGGCTGTCGATGCTCGGGCTCGCGTGGAGCCTGTCGAACCGGTTCGCCGGCTCGTCCGGAGACGGGGGCGGCGGGCTCACCCCCGACGGGGCGGCGCTGCTCGCCGCGGCCCAGTCGCTCGGGGTGTTGATCGACCTGTCGCACGCGTCCCGCGCGACGGTGCTCGACGCGTGCGCGATCACCACCGCGCCGCTCGTGGCGTCGCACTCCGGCGCGACCGCGGTGAACGACGTGCCGCGGAACCTGTCGGCGGAGGAGATCGCGTGCATCGCCAGGTCCGACGGGGTGATCGGGGTGAACTTCCACGCCCCGTTCGTCGCCGCCGGTCCGGTCGGGATCCCGCAGGTGGCCGACCAGGTCGACGCGCTGGTCAAGGCCGCCGGGATCGACCACGTCGGGATCGGGTCGGACTGGGACGGCGACATCCAGGCCCCGACCGGCCTCGCGTCGGCGGCGGGGCTGCCGGGGCTGTGGGACGAGCTGCGCCGACGGGGGTACGACGACGCGGGGCTGGCGAAGATCCGCGGCGGGAACTTCCGCCGGGTGTGGCTCGCGGCGCAGAGGTCTCGGTGAGCGCGCGCGACGAAGTCCAGCAGCGGATCCGCGGACTGTACGGGATCGCGGACGGGTCGGCGGTCGCCGGATCGGCCCACGGGGCGGCGGGCGACCCGGTGGCCCTCGCCGACGCGATGCTCCGCGGCGGGTGCCGGCTGCTCCAGGTCCGGTGCAAGGACTGGCGCGCGGACGACGTGATCCGGGTGACGCGGGCGGTGGTGGCGCTCGCCCGGCCGGTCGGCGCGACGGTGATCGTCAACGACGACCCGGAGATCGCGCTCGCCGCCGGGGCAGACGGGGTCCACCTCGGCCAGCTCGACGGCGCGGTCGACGACGCCCGTCGGGTGCTCGGCGACGGCGCGATCGTCGGCCGGAGCACCGGCGACCCCGACGCGCTGCGGGTCGCGGTGCTCGACGCGGACTACGTCGCGTTCGGGCCGGTGTGGTCGACCCCGAACCTGTCGCGCCCGAAGGAGGTCCGCGGGCTCGACGGGCTGCGGGCGGCCCGCGCGGTCGTCCCGGTACGGATCCCGCTGGTGGCGATCGGGGGGATCACCGCCGATCGGCGGGGCGCGGTGGTCGCCGCCGGAGCGTCGGCGTGGGCGGTGATCGGCGCGATCGCCGCCGCGCCGGATCCGGAGGCGGCGACCCGCGCCCTCGCATGACCCCGCACCGTTCCGGGTTGGGCCCCGAGGAGGTGTTCGCGATCGTCGCGGACCGCCCCGGCGCGGCGTGGCTCGACGGCGGGCGCGCGGCGGCCGTCGGGTGGTCGATCCTCGCGTGGGACCCCGACGAGGTCGTCACCGACGGGCGGGACTGGCCGGCGGTGGGCCGGGCGATGACCCGGTCGGCGGGCCCCGGAGGGCCGGCGCCGTTCGGCGGCGGGGTCCTCGGGTACGTCGGGTTCGGCGCAGGTCGGCACGTCGACGCGGTCCCGGCCGAGGCCCCGACCCCCGAGCCGGAGGTGGCGCTCGGGCGGTACCCGGGCGGGCTGTGCTTCCGCCACGCGGACCGGACCTGGCACGCGGCGGGGACCCCGGCGTTCCGGCGCGCGGCCGACGCGATCCTGGCGGCCGCGGGGACCCTCCCGGAGCCGCCTCCGCCCACCGGCGTCGCCACCACCGTCGACCCCGCGGGCTGGCAGGACGGGGTGCGGCGGGTGCTCGGGTGGCTCCACGACGGCGACTGCTACCAGGTCAACCTGTCGCGCCCGGTGTGGGTCACCGGCGCGGGGCCGGCGTTCGACGCGTACCGGCGGCTCCGGCGGGCCGAAGCGGCGTACGGCGCGTTCCTGCGGGTGTCCGACCGGATCGCGGTGGTGTCGAACTCGCCCGA
>JBEBJW010001357.1:0-2420 GCA_040079715.1 Myxococcota bacterium
ATCTTGTTCCAAGTCTCCGGCTGCTTCCACGCGAAGCCGGTGCGGTCACCCATCACGGTGATGGTGGTGGCGGCGTAAGCGCCTTCAAAGCGAGCGAGAACGGGGGCCTCGCCGCGCCGGAGAGTGGTGACGAGGCCGCCGCGCTCGGTCCCCACCACCGGGTACGGGACCCGCGCCCGGTCGATCCCTGCGTCTCGCCGCCCGGTCGTCACCACCGGATCGTGCTCGAGCAGCCACATCGCCTCGGGCGCCTCCCGCCGGACGATCGCTTCGCGCCGGGAGCGCTGGCGCTCGAGCGCCTCGGGATACGCCACCCGCCCGAGCCACTCCGGGCGCGGCCAATCACTCACCGACCACCACGATCACCGTGGTCTGGCCGAGCACCGTCTCCCCGAGCCGCACGATCTCGGCGTCCGAAAGGACCAGGTTCGTGCCCCTGACCTCGTCCGCGATCAGCAACACCGGGTTCGGACCCGCCTCCGCGGCCGCCGGATGGCCCGGGTGGGTGACGAACCGGTACGGCGGGACCCGGACCGCTTGCTCCTCCCACAGCTCGCCCGCGTACAGCACCCGATCGTCCGACGACACCAGGCGCAGCGCGTACGACGGCCTCACCCCCAGGTCCCGGGCGTCGATCACCACCCCGGTGGCGGACGGGGCGTCGGTCGGCGGGACCCCCGGTCGCGCGATCTGGAGCGCCCACGGGCGGAGCAGCTCCTGGAGCGACAGCGTGGCCCGCAGCTCGACCCGCCCCGACGCGCGGTACGTGGCCTCGTCGACCTCCCACTTCGAGACCCGCGACCGGATCTGGGTCCCGAGCTCGCCGTCGGCGACGAGGTCGGCCACGCGAGCGTCGTTCGTGACCCACACCGAGCCGACGGCCTTCTGGTACGCGTCGTCGACCCGGCGCCGCGCCATCTGCTCCGCCGCGTCGAGCGCCTCCGGGCCGGCCGCGTCGGCGCTCGCGGTCACCTCGAGCTCGAGCGTGGTCCAGTCGATCCGGACCCCCGGCTCCACCACCTCGATCACGTCCGGCGGGCTGGTCGGCGGGTCGAGCGGGCTCACGACAGCGCCACCACGTCTTGGCGACCGAACAGCGCCGCCACCGACTCCTCCATCGCGGTCGACGGCTCGACCGGGAGCTGCGGGAGCTGCATCTCGGCCTCGAGCCCGTCGACCCGCACCACGAGCCGGCTCCGGCAGGTCCCGCGGCGCTCCTGCAACACCGCGAGGAACCGATCGAGCCGCTCCCCGGCGAGATCGCGGACGTCGAGCTGGAACCGCACCTCCCGGGTGGTGCGCGCCCGGAGGTCCGACAGGGGTTCGGCGCTCGAAGCGATCACCTTCACCTCGTCGCCGACCTCGATCTTGCCGGTGACGAGGATCGGCTCCTGTTGCTCGAGCGCGCGGGCGCTCCGCGCGAACGCCTCGGCGAAGAACACGCACTCGACGCTGGTGTCGGCGTCCTCGAGCCGTACGAACGCCATCTTGTCGAGCCGGCGGGTCCGCACGATCCGGGTGTCGACCACGAGGCCCATCAGCCGCACCTCCTCGCCGACCAAGCGGAGCTCGGACAGGTTGGCGAGGGTCGCGCCGGGGGTTGCGTACCGGGCGATGTCGGCGAGGTGCGCGTGCATCGGGTGCCCGGACAGGTACAGCCCGAGCACCTCCTTCTCGAACGCCAGCTTCTGCGACAGCGGCCACTCGGGCACGTCCGGGAACCGGATCGCCGGCTTCGCGGTGGTCCCGCCGCCGAACAGCGAGATCTGGCCCGCCGCGCGGTCCTCCTGGGCGCGTGCCCCGGTCGCGACCGCGGCCTCGAGCCCGGCGATCAGCGACGCGCGGTGGACCCCGGTGAAGTCGAGCGCGCCCGCCTTGATCAGGCTCTCGAACACCCGCCGGTTCACCTTCCGGTGGTCGATCCGCTCGAACAGGTCGATCGCGGACGCGAACCGGCCGCCGGCCGCCCGCCGCGCCTCCAGGATCGCCTCGATCGCGCCGTCGCCGACGTTCCGGACCGCCGCCAGCCCGAACCGGATCACCCCGAGCGGCTTGCCTTCGGCGTCGACCGGCCGGTCGCCCACCGCCGGGACCGAGAAGAACCGCTGCGACTCGTTCAGGCACACCGGACGGACCTCGATCCCCGCCCGGCGGCAGTCGAGGATGTAGGTCAACACCTTGTCGGTGGCCGCCGACTCGATCGTCATCAGCGCGGCCATGAACTCCGGCCGGTACCGCGCCTTGAGCCAGGCCGTCTGGTACGCGATGTACCCGTACGCCGCCGAGTGGCTCTTGTTGAACCCGTACGCGGCGAACTTCGCCATCGTGTCGAAGATGTCGGCCGCGACCTGCTCGTCCGTCCCGCCCGACACCGAACCGGTGACGAACCGGGTGCGCTGGTTGTCCATCTCCTTCGCGTC
>JBEBJW010001358.1:0-2413 GCA_040079715.1 Myxococcota bacterium
ATCCCGCGGTCCTCGAGAACCCGGGCTACCACCACGAGGCGCTGGTCACGTCGGAGGGGTGGCTCGTGTCGCTCCAGGGCGTCGAGAACAGCCACGGCGGCGAGCCGTTCATCGGGTTCCGGATCGAGGCGCACGACCCGTCGACCGGGGAGCTGACCTGGTCGCTCGACAGCCAGCCGCTGGTCGACGCCGGGGTCCTGCCGGCGCCCCCCGCCGGCGACGCCGACCCGTACCACGCGAACGCGATCTCGTGGGTCGACGACGACCCGCTCGGCGCGAGCGTGTGGGTCAGCCTGCGCGGCACCGGCAACCTGATGCGGGTCGACCGCGCCACCTCCACCGTGACCGGGTTCTTCGGGCCCGAGGAGGGGCTGGACCTCGTCGATCCGTCCGGCGGGCCGCTGCCGCCGACCGACTGGTTCTGGGGCCAGCACGCGCCCGAGATCGTGGGCAACCGGTTCCTGGTGTACGACAACGGCGGGCGACGACCGGGCGCCGGGCTGTACTCGCGGGTGGCGGAGTACGTCCGGACCTCGGCGACCGAGGTCCAGCTCGCGTGGGACTGGACCGAGCCCGGGTGGTACGAGCCGAACTTCGGGTCGGCGGTCACGATGCCGAACGGCCACGTCCTCGTCGCGACCGGCCACTGCGGCGACTGCGAGCCGAAGGGCGACGCGGCGTGGATCCTCGAGCTGGATCCCGGCGCCGGGACCGTGGTCTGGCGGTTCGACCTGACCGGCGACGACTCGGTGTACCGCGGCCAGCCGATCGACGGGTGCGGGATCTTCGCGAACGTGCGATGGTGCCCGGCGTTGGGGGAGTGATGGGCCGGAGCTGGGCGATCGCGGTGGGTCTCGGGTTGGCGGCGGTCCTCGCGTGCACCGGCGAGGGCGGGCGTCGTCGGGGGGCCCACGCCGAGCCGCCGCCGGCGTCCGATCCGGCTCCCGCGCCGTCGCCGTCGCCGTCCACCGGCAAGCCGATCGCGGACCCCGCCGGTCCGACCAACGTGCTGATCGTGGTGCTGGACGACGTGGGCGTCGAGCACGTCGCCGCGTACGGGACCGCCCACCGGCCGCCCCCGACCCCGACGCTCGATCGGCTGGCGAAGGACGGCGTGCGGTTCGACCACGCGTGGAGCCAGCCGGTGTGCTCGCCGACCCGCGCGACGATCCTCACCGGCCGGTACGCGCGGCGGACCGGGATCGGCCAGATCATCGACACCTGGAAGGACGAGCACGACCTGGCCGACGCCGAGGTCACGATCCCCGAGATGCTCGATCGGTCGAAGGCGAGCTGGGACACCTCCGCGGTCGGCAAGTGGCACCTCGCGAGCCGCCGGGAGAACCCCGCGCTGTCGCCGGGCCGCCAGGGGTTCGACTGGTGGGCCGGGACCCTCGGCAACCTCCGCGACCAGTTCCAGGGCGGCAAGGGCGACGGCTGGGGCTACTTCCAGTGGATGAAGAACGACAACGGCAAGATGAAGGAGGTCTCCGGGTACGTCGTGACCGACACCACCGACGACGCGATCGGGCGGGTGAAGGTCATGAAGGAGCCGTGGTTCCTGTACGTGGCGTACAACGCCGCGCACTTCCCGATGCACGTCCCGCCGAAGGGGCTCGGCGCCGCCCCGGTCACCGAGGCGTCGTCGGACCTCGACAAGTACGACGCGGTGCTCCAGGCGCTCGACCACGAGGTCGGGCGGCTGCTCGACGCGATGTCGCCGGAGCTGCGCGCGCGCACGACGGTGATGGTGGTCGGCGACAACGGCACGCCGGACTTCGCGGTCCGGCCGCCGCTCGACGCGGACCGGGCGAAGGGCTCGGTGTACGAGCTCGGGGTCCACGTCCCGCTGCTGGTCACCGGCCCGTACGTCGGCGACCCGGGGTCGGCGACCGACGCGCTGGTCCACACGACCGACCTGTTCGCGACCGTCGCCGACATCGCGAACGTCGACCTCGGGAGCCTCGGGCGCCCGATCGACGGCGTCAGCTTCCTGCCGCTCCTCCAGGAGCCCGGCCACGCCTCGATCCGCCAGACGGTGTACACCGAGAAGTTCATGCCGAACGGGTTCGGCCCGTACGACCGCGACACGGTGGCGATCCGCGACGCCCGGTTCAAGCTGGTGGTCGACAAGAAGCGCGACGGCACGGTCGACGAGCGGCTGTACGACCTTTCGAGCGCCGACGACGAGCGACGGAACCTGCTGAACGGCGAGCGGGTGGCCGGACCGGCCGCCGACGCCCACGCCCGGCTGAAGGCCGAGCTCGACCGGCTCCAGTCGGACCTCCAGCGCCGCTAGGGCCTACGCCCGCCCGAACTGGCGATGCGGACAGATCCTGGACTTTCACGCTGGTACGTGGGTGACCCCGGGACGGTCCCACCCGAGTCAGGACGGACAGGGCGGGACGGGCAG